>JBASBA010000255.1:0-10590 GCA_049650885.1 Alteraurantiacibacter sp.
TGGGGCAGATCAAACCCGAAGTGACGGACAACCTGTCCAACCCTCTCAAACCGGAGCCGCCGCATGAGCATCCGCACGATTCTCGTCGATGATGAAAAACTGGCCATCCAAGGCCTGCAACTGCGCCTCGAGCCGCATAGCGATATCGAGGTGATCGAAACCTGTGCCAATGGCCGCGAAGCCATTCGCGCGATCAAGACGCAAAAGCCGGACCTGGTGTTCCTTGATATCCAGATGCCGGGTTTTGACGGGTTTTCCGTTGTGAAAGGCGTGATGGACGTTGATCCGCCGCTGTTCGTGTTCGTCACTGCTTATCAGGAACACGCCATTCGCGCGTTCGAAGCCAATGCCGTGAACTATCTGATGAAGCCGGTGGACGAGGACAAACTGGCCGACACCATCGAACGCGTGCGCCAGCGCCTGGCAGAAAAACGCTCTGCCGACGAGGCGGAGAAGCTGAAAGACGTTCTGGCCGAGGTTAGCCCCGACAGCCTTGAGACGCTGGGCGATGAAGGTGACGCCACTGGTCGTTACGAGAAAATGATCAACGTGAAGGATCGCGGCCAGATCTTCCGCGTCGATGTCGACACGATCGAGCATATCGAAGCCGCCGGCGACTACATGTGTATCTACACTGGCGACAATTCGCTGATCCTTCGCGAGACGATGAAAGACCTCGAGCGGCGCCTGGACCCGAAGAATTTTCAGCGCGTTCACCGCTCCACCATTGTGAACCTCGACCAGGTGCGGCAGGTGAAACCGCACACCAACGGCGAGTGCTTCCTCGTGCTGGATTCTGGTGCCGAAGTGAAGGTTTCACGCAGCTACCGCGATGTGGTTGCACGGTTCGTGCACTAGTGTGTTTTGCGAACCCGCCTCCGCGGGTTCGTCCTCCCTGGACGCGCAGCAGGCTGCTTGTGCTGTGGGTGGGCGTTCGCCCTTGCGGTCGCGCCGCGACCGTTGCAGAGGTGGATGATGAATCAATTCAAACTCGATGGCTTCGACCTTCACGCATTTGTCCGCGACACGCTGGCCGAGGACCTTGGCGAGGGGCTGCCGGGCGGCGGGACGGATGTCACTGCCAGCAGCGTGATCCCCGCAGATGCTCGCTTCCAGGGGGTTATGGACAGCCGCGATCCGATCACCGTGGCGGGCTTGCCTGTCGCAGTTGCATTCTTCCGCCATCTCGATCCCGATATGCAGATCGATGTACTGGTGGATGAAGGCGCGCAGGTCGCCCCTGGAACGGATCTGATGCGGCTATCGGGCAATGCCCGTGCGATGCTGACGGCAGAACGCAGCGCGCTCAACACCGTGCAGCATCTGTCCGGCATTGCCACACTGGTTCGCCAGTATGTCGATGCGATGGACAAGCCGGATTGCACCTTGCTGGATACCCGCAAGACCATCCCTGGCCTGCGCCACATCGAGAAGTATGCCGTTCGCATGGGAGGTGGCAATAACCACCGCATGGGCCTGTGGGATGCGGCGATGATCAAGGACAATCACATCCTTGTTGCCGGCAATGTCGGCGAAGCCGTGCGCCGCGCGCGCGACGCAGGGGTGCAGAACATTATCTGCGAAGTTGATCGGCTGGACCAGATCGAACCCGCGCTGGCGGCAGGTGCAGACCACATCCTGCTCGACAACATGAGCCCCGAAATCCTGCGCGAGGCGGTGGAGATAATCGGTGACCGCGCCAGGACAGAGGCCAGCGGCGGCATCAATCTCGACACGATCAGGGCCAAGGCTGCAAGCGGGGTGGATTATGTCTCCGTTGGCCGCCTGACTCAAAGCGCGCCCGCCGCCGACATCGGGCTGGACTTCACTGTCGAATAGGGCGTTGCGAATGACCCGGCTGAGGGGCCCGAGGCCGCGATCCATCCAGCTTTTTGCAGTCAGCTTTCTGACTGCCGCAGGGTTCGGATTTTTCATCGGGATGGGCAATCTGGAATTGAAGCAACTCGCATACGCCGAGACTTTCCCATGGGTGGGATGGGACCGGGATTTGACGATCACCACCCTGTCGGCGGTTTTTTCCATCGCCCTTATCCCGGTGGGCATCATCTATTTCCTCGCGAATCGCGTGGCGCGCTGGGTGGTGACGTTTTTCACACTTGTCGAACTGGCGAGATTGCCTAGCATGATCGCGGCGTTTCAGGCGACTGGCGGCGCGGTACACTGGAGCTATTTTGCGCAGCCCGCCCTGCTGGCGCTGGCGCTGATCTTCCTGTTCGTGCCCGCGAGCAGTCGCTGGTTCTCCCACCGCAAGGGCATTGATCCTGAAACCTTCGCTTAGCCTGTTCGCGGTCGTCGCCCTTGCCGTTCCCGCCGCCGCCCACGCGCAGGCGTATCAATGTCGTATTCCTTCCGACCGCGTAACCCTGCCGCCCATACAGCGCGACGGGCCGGTGCGCGAAACACCTGTGCGCGGCTATACGCTGGCGCTTAGCTGGAGCCCCGAATTCTGCCGCTTCCGCAATGACGAACCACGCCATGCGCGCCAGTGCGGCGGGCGGGCGGGGCGTTTCGCATTTATCGTGCACGGGTTATGGCCCGAGAGCGGCCCCGGTCGCTGGCCGCAATGGTGCCCCACCCGCCGCCAGCCCAGCACCAGTGAATTGCGCCGCTCCATGTGCATGACGCCCGACACCGCGCTGCTGGCCCGGCAATGGAGCAAGCACGGCGCCTGCATGACGCGAAGCCCCGACGCCTATCTGCGCGTCACCCGCATCCTGTGGAACTCGCTTCGCTGGCCCGACTTCGATCGCCTCTCCCGCCGCGACAATTTGACCGCAGAGGATGTGCGCACGACTTTTGCCGAGGCCAATCCCTACTGGGATGCCGAGGACGTGGGACTGGTGGTGAACGAACGCGGCTGGCTGCGCGAAATGCGCCTCTGCTACGGCGCGGATTTCATGCCGACTGCTTGCGACAGGCAACGCTACGGGCCGGGAGATTCAGAAAGAGTGCGTATCTGGCGGGGGCTCTAGCAGGGCTGCTTGACCCGGCTTAAACAGTTGGCTTGGCGAGCATGTTTTGCTTTCCATCGTCGTTGCGAGCTCCGTCCTGCGCGCTTTCACACAGTGCTGGGATCGCAGCTATGCCGATGCCTATGGAACACCGGAGTGCAGAGAGGCTTCCGCAGCTTAACGAATCACCGCCGCTCTGCAAAAAAGCCGCGCAGCAGTTCCGCCGCTTCGCTTTCACCCAGGCCCGAATACACTTCGGGCCGATGCAGGCATTGCACCTGCTGGAACACTCTTGCACCATGCTCCACCGCGCCTCCCTTTGGATCGCTGGCTGCGTAATACAGGCGGGCGATCCGCGCATGGCTGATGGCGCCGGCGCACATCGGGCATGGTTCCAGCGTGACATAGAGATCGCAGCCTGTGAGGCGTTCGGTTCCCAGCGACTCCGTCGCAGCGCGAATCGCCACGACTTCGGCATGGGCTGTGGGATCGTGATTTGTGCGGGTAAGGTTGTACCCTTCGCCAATCGCTTTCCCATCCTTGACCACCACTGCGCCGACGGGCACTTCGCCCAGCGAGGCGGCTTCGGCCGCCAGTTGCAGGGCGCGGCGCATGGGTTCGGGCTGGGGCCAGCGGGTCATGAGCCTTGCGCTAATGGCTTGCGGTGCGTGCGGCAATGGGGCGCTGATTGCTTGACGAATCTGTAGGTGCCCTATAAGTGCGCGCCTTTCCCAGCCCAAAAGCTGCAACCGAAACCGTTTTAAGCGAGAGATTTCGCCATGTCGCGTATTTGCGAACTTACAGGCAAGGGCCGCCAGGTCGGCCACAACGTCAGCCACGCCAACAACAAGACCAAGCGTGTCTTCCTGCCCAATCTGCAGAACGTCACGCTGATCAGCGAGAAGCTGGACCGCAGCTTCAAGTTTCGTGTCTCGACACACGGCCTGCGCTCGGTTGAGCACAATGGCGGTCTGGACAACTGGCTGCTGAAGACGAAGAGCGAAAAGCTTTCTACCCGCGCCCAGCGCGTGAAGCGCGAGCTTAAGAAGGCCGTCGAAAGCTCCGACGCCGCATAAGCGCTTCGGGCGAGTGATTTGAAAAGCGCGTGAGGTTCATTCCTCGCGCGCTTTTTCGTGCGCGCTGTTCGCACCCTCTTCTCGCCAGCTAAGCTGCGCCAGCAACGTGCGCTGGAACGAGGCGAGGTTATCATCCGACATCAGCCAAAGCCGCACGGTGCCGTCATTATTGACGCCGGCCAGCGCCAATGCCTCGTAATTCTCGCGCGGCAATATCGTATCCAGCCGCACCAGCAGCTCGATATCCAGTGTCGCGCCTTCCTCCAGCCCGCGCGGGTCGGCAATGCCGATGGCGCTGGAGAAAGGCGGTAGCGTCCAGTCCAGCTGGCGCAACAGCACCAGCACGCGCCCGTCGGGCAAGGCCGCCATATCTGTAGGGTGAAAGTCGCCGGGGATAGCAGAGGCGAATTCTAGCGGTTCCACATCACCGGTGGGATCGGATGGATACAGCAGGCCAGTGCTGCTGCGCTCCGGAAGGATGATGAAACGGCCGTCCGGCAGACGCGCCATCGCCTCGGCACCGCTGTTCTTGGACCAGCCCTGCCATGCGGGCGGCCTGCGCGACCGGATATATTTGCTGGCGATGGAATATCGAATCACTGCGTTGCTGTTCTCGAATGCCAGCCAGTAATCGCCTGAATTCGGGTCGCGCGTTGCCGCCTCTACATCATTTACAGTCTGGCTGAGGTCGCCGCGATCCCAAACGGTGGCAAAGCGCGGTTGTCGCTGCTCCGCCTGGCCGGGTATGGCGAACGTCAGCAACCTTCCCCGATCAGAAAAAGCGCGCAATGTTGTTTCACCAAGCACGAGCAGCGCCGAATACCCTCCAAAGCCGAGATGGGGGCTGGACAGGTGCCACACCTCTTCCCGCGTAAATCCACCGCTACTGCGTGTTTCCGGCACGTCCGTCAGTCGCACGGTGGAAAGATCGCCATTCGCGTCAACCGAAACGTGCGTGCGCAGCAGCGTTCCGGGTGCCAGCATCAGGCCAAGGATGACCCCGGCAACCAGTTTACGCTTATGCACGACCCCACGATCCCCCGATCAGGGCATGGGGCCGGTGAACAGGATCGGATCAAGCCGTGTAAGGTGCCACTTCAGGCTCCAATGCAAATGCGGACCCGTGGCGCGGCCAGAGGAGCCGATACGGCCCAGCATCTGGCCCTGCTCCACCCGATCCCCCTCTCGCACGGCAATATCGGAGAGATGCAGGAAGGCACTGTTCAGGCCTGCGCCGTGATCGATGATCAGCAGATTGCCTTCAAGGCTGAATGGTGAAGCTGTCGCCAGCGTCACCACCCCGCCCGCAGGGGCAACGAATGGATCGCCCGAACCGCCCGTGGCAATGTCGATACCCGAATGATAGCTGCCCGATTCACCGCGATAAACTCGCTGTGAGCCGAACCGACCGGAAATACGGCCCGTCAGCGGCCAGATAAAATCCTGTTTCCAGCCATCGGTGTCCGATTGCGCGGTGCGCGCGTCCCATATCGCGTCCAGTTCCGGCTGGCGTCGGCGCATGAAGCTCTCGCTCGCGCCGCCTGCGCGGCGCGCAACATTTACACGCTCGATATTCCAGTCTCGCGGGGATACGGAAAGCAGGCTGCGCACTTCGCGCCCGTTCGCCAGCGTGGCGATCAGCTCTGCCTGCGTGCCGGCATCGCGATCAAAAGCGGCGAAGAAACGGCCCTCCTCGTCCAACACCAGCTCGGTCTCCCCGAGCCTGGCAGAGGCGGTGCCGCCAGGGGCCTGGCCGCGAATCCACCCACCTTGTGTCAAAGCGCCGTCATAGACGAAGGTTGACAGGCCAGTGGGTGATGGCGTGGGTGTCGGGGCCGGTGTTGGTGCTGGCGTAGCGATGGGCTGCACCGTTTCCACCTGCGCACCAGACGTCGGCGCGGGGGCTACAGGCCTGGTGTCAGCCTGGGGAACAACGGCGCAGGCGCTGCTAACCGCGCAAAGGGCCGAGAATACGAAAACCCTGGATTTGATCGTCACAGATCCTCAAGCGCGCGCTGGGTGGAAAGTTCCGCACTGGCATAGGGTTCCTGCCGCTCGACGCTCCAATAGCGCAGTTCTTCCAGCGGGACAGGCACACCGCTTTGGGCGCACAACACGAAGTGGCCTGGCTTCACGATGTTGAACCCGTTCGGGCCATACATCAAAGTGGCGGCTTTTTCAGAGGATGACATCAACATGGCTGCCTATGTAGTGGGTTGCTGCTTACAGTGCAATTTACAGCAGCTTGGGTTGCCCGCTTTCCGGCGCTTCTTTTTGTCGGACCGGCTTTTTGCGCGGCGTTGATCCGGGTACGACCTGAAGGGTGCCGTCTGCAAATTCCAATGTCAGCAGCGATTGCTTCACCGCTTCCTTTTGCGAGGCAACCACCGGATGACCTTCCGCGCTCACCAGCGCGTACCCGCGTTTCAGGGGAGCCTTGGGGTCCAGTTGCAGGCGCAGGCGGTTGAGCGATGCCAGCCGTTCTGCCCTGTCGCTGATCGGGCGCGTTACCAGCGCGGGCGCAAGACGAGCCGAAGCGAGGCGCTGCTTTGCCTCGCGCAGATTTCCGCGCAAGATAGCGGGAGAGAGCCGCTGCTTCGAAAGACTTTCCCGCCCCCTGGCCGCGCGATCAAACAGGCCACGGCGCAAACGTTCGCCCAGTTCATCCAGCTTTTGCGCATGGGGCTGTAACAATTGCTCCGCATTCGGCAGGCGGTCTGCGCGTGCGGACAGGCGCTCCCGCCCCAGTTCAACAGGGCGCAGCGCGCATTTTCCCTGGCGATGGGCAAGATCGTCAATCGTGGCGCGCAAGTCGCGCAGCACCGGCACGGCAATCTCGGCAGCGGCGGTGGGTGTGGGGGCGCGCCGGTCTGCGGCGTAATCGCACAACGTCGTATCGGTTTCATGCCCCACGGCGCTGATCACCGGGATCGGGCTTTCCGCCACGGCGCGCACCACGATCTCCTCGTTGAAGCACCACAAATCCTCGATGGAGCCGCCACCGCGCGCCACGATCAGCAGGTCCGGTCGGGGAACAGGTCCGTCCGGTTCAAGCGCGCCGAAGCCGCGAACCGCATTGGCAACCTGCTTGGCCGCACCATCGCCCTGCACCACCACTGGCCACACAATCACGCGGGTGGGAAAACGATCCTCCAGCCGGTGGAGAATATCGCGAATCACTGCGCCTGTGGGCGATGTCACCACGCCGATAACGCGCGGCGCGAAAGGCAGCGGTCGTTTGCGTTCCGGCGCGAACAAGCCTTCCGCTTCCAGTCTTGCCTTGGTCTTTTCCAGCAGGGCCAGCAGCGCGCCCTCGCCCGCGATATCCATCTTCTCGATCACGATCTGGTATTTGCTGCGACCGGGATAGGTGGTCAGTTTGCCGGTGACGACAACCTCGATCCCGTCTTCCGGCTGAAACGCCAGACGCGGCGTTGCGCTGCGCCACATCACGCCGTCCAGCACGGCCTTTTCGTCCTTCAGGGCAAGATACAGGTGGCCCGATGCCGCACGCTTCACGCCCGAAAGCTCCCCGCGTAGGCGAACATAGCCAAACCGGTCCTCCACCGTTCGCTTCAACGCCTGCGAAATCTCGGTGATCGATAGCGGTGCGGAATTGTCGCCCGCCTCGCTGGTCGCTAACAGCCGGTCATCCGAAGAATCGTCGTAGGGAGTGCGTTGCGCCATGAATATCCTTGTGTTGGGCGGAGGCGGCCGCGAACATGCCCTTTGCTGGAAGCTGGCGCAATCCGGAGCCATCGCCGGAAACGGGGGTAAGCTTTTTGCCGCGCCCGGCAATCCCGGAATTGCCGAATGTGCGCAGTTGGTGTCGCTGGATGCAGCGAATCATGGCGCTGTGTCGCAATTCTGCGCCGAGAACGCCATCGGCCTGGTGGTGATCGGTCCGGAAGCACCGCTTGTTGATGGGTTGGCAGACACTCTGCGCGCAGCTGGCATCGCGGTATTCGGCCCATCCAAAGCTGCCGCCCAGCTGGAAGGCAGCAAGAACTTTACCAAATCGCTATGTGATCGTGCGGGCATTCCCACCGCAGGCTATGTCCATTGTACGTCGTTGGAACAGGCCAGGGACGCGCTCTCCACGTTCTCGCCGCCGTTTGTGTTGAAGGCAGACGGGCTGGCTGCTGGCAAGGGCGTTGTCATCGCCGAGAGCGAGGAGCACGCGATCGAGGCGCTGGATGACATGTTCGGCGGCGCCTTTGGCGATGCCGGCGCGGAAGTGGTGATCGAGGAATTCATGGCGGGAGAGGAGGCCAGCTTCTTTGCGCTGACCGATGGCGAAACGGTGATACCGTTTGGCACTGCGCAAGATCACAAGCGCGTGGGCGAAGGCGATACCGGCCCCAACACCGGCGGCATGGGCTCCTACAGCCCGGCCCGCGTACTGACCGACGCATTGATCGCGGAGACGCTTGAACGCATCGTATTCCCCACCGTACGCCAGATGAACAAGGAGGGTACGCCCTATGTTGGCGTGCTTTATGCCGGGCTGATGCTGACAGACGAAGGGCCAAAGCTGGTTGAATATAATTGCCGCTTCGGTGATCCTGAGTGCCAGGTGCTGATGATGCGGCTGGAAAGTGATCTTGCGCAATACATGCTCGCCGCCGCCAGCGGCTCCCTGGCCGCACTGCCGGAGCCGACATTTACCGAAGATACCGCCATGACCGTGGTGATGGCGGCAAACGGCTATCCCGGCACGCCGGAAAGGGGCGGCGCGATCGACTTGCGCGATGCAGAAAGTGCGGGCGGCAAGGTGTTTCACGCAGGTACGAAACTGGCGTATGGCAAGCTCGTGGCTAATGGCGGGCGCGTGCTGAACGTCACCGCCAGCGGTGCCAGCACGAAAGCCGCGCAGGATGCTGCCTATGCTGCCGTCGCCAAGGTGGATTTCCCCAGCGGCTTCTACCGCAACGACATCGGCTGGCGCGAAATCGAACGCGAGGGGTAAGAGCGCGCATGTCCGTCGCATCCATCACCAGTTCGCGCCCGCTGTTGTGGCTGGTGTTGGCGCTGCCCGGCGCGTGGATATTGGGGCAATGGGCGTTCACGCCCGATGCCTATGGCTTTGGCCATGCCATCGGCGATACCGGAGACTGGGCCGCCTGGCTGCTGCTGGTAACTCTGGCTGTAACGCCGATTCGCCTGTCGTTCAGGCGGCACCGATGGGCACAATGGCTGATGCGGCGCAGGCGCGATCTGGGTGTTGCCAGCTTTGCCTATGCGGCGGGACACACCATTATTTACGTGGTGAAAAAAGCCGGTCTGGCGACGATTTTGGAAGAGGCGACGAGTGCCGACATGCTGACAGGGTGGCTGGCCCTTGCCCTGTTCGTACCGCTGGCGATCACATCCAACGATGTTTCGATGCGGGCGATGAAGCGTGCGTGGAAGCGGCTCCACCGGCTGGTCTATCCTGCCGCAATCCTGGTGTTCGTGCACTGGGCGCTGGCGGCATTCGATCCGACCGCGGCCTATATCCACATCGGGATACTGGCCGCGATCGAGATCGTCAGAGTTTGGCTACAACGGCGTTAATTGCCGTTAGAGCGTTACGTAGTTGCGGAAACGCGCGACTTCTTCGGCGTCCACATACTTGCCGATTTCACGGTCGAACTCGGCCATGTCTTCATACGGACGATACTCTTCAAACTCGTGCATCATCTTGTCCGTCATGCCGGGGATAAGCGCGATAGCTTCTTCGCTGGCATCGTTCAGATTTACCGGCACGAAAACGCGCGTCAGCATGTCGGCAGCTTCTTCTTCGGTCAGGCTTTCCATCAATGCAGCGTGGAACGCGGTGACATCGGCGAAAGGCTGGCCGGCCACGATAGCGTCGGCCAGTTCGGGCGTTACACCCTCGACACCGGCAAGCTGTTCTGCGGTGGCCGTGTTGGCATCCATGACGCCTGCCATTTCGGTCACTTCTTCGGTGTCGGCAGTCATTTCCTCTTCTACCGGTGCCTCGACCTCCGCATTGTCGCCGCAGGCGGAGAGGGTGAGAGCAGTGCCGGCCATTGCGGCAGCGAGTACGAGTTTACGCATGTTCGAATCCTTATTGTCTAATCGTAATGTGAACTGACGCGGGCTTATTGCGAATGCCTTGCAAGAACACAACTGCGCATTTGTATCACGCGGTCGCTGCCTACCAGCCGCGCCAGACAAAAGCGCTGTTCCACTGTCAGCTTAGTTTCTTTTTCATCAGTTCGGCAAGGTCACTTTCGGGGCGGGCGCCATAGTGGCTGATAATTTCTGCCGCCGCGATTGCACCGCGCCTCAGGCAACGCGCGGGTTCTTCACCGCGCACATGGCCGAACAGGAAGCCCGCGGCGAAAAGGTCGCCAGCGCCGGTGGTGTCGATTACCTTTTCAACAGGCTCCGCCGCCACTTTGTGCAGCGCGCCGCCGGTGGCGCAAACCGCCCCGTTTTCGCCGCGCGTCACGACCAAAGTAGGAACCTTGTCCTTCAGCGCGACAATACCAGCCTCGCAATTATCCTCGCCCGTCAGACTGCTCAGCTCCAGT
>JBASBA010000256.1:0-1557 GCA_049650885.1 Alteraurantiacibacter sp.
CTCAACGGAAATATCGTCCGGCGCAATCCGGGCAAGCGCATGCGGGAGTATTGGGATATCGACCTGCCAGGCTTTGGCCTGCGGGTAAATCCAGGCGACAGGCGGACATGGTTCGTGCTGTTTCGCCAGCGCGGCAAGCTGCGGCGGGTGTCGCTTAAAACCTCCCGCGAGATCACGCCCGCTACGGCTCGCCGCCTAGCCCGGGCGAAACTTGCCGAAGTGGCGCTCGATGGGTTGCCGACGCGCAAGAAGGCCCGCGCTGCACAGAAGAGCGATGCGCCCCTACTGCGCGACTATGCCGAACGTTTCTGGGCCGATTACGCGCGACACTCTCTACACTCACCGCTACTACAAGCGGAAATATCTCGACCGAGCATTCGAAGGCCTGTTCCTCGACGAGATTGAGGAGCGCCATGTGCAGGAATGGTTCAACCGGATTACCAACACCGGCGGTCCCGGCGCTGCCAATCGCTGCGGCGAAATCCTGCGTGCCATGTTCAATAAGGCCGAGCAATGGGGCGTGCGGCCCAAAGACTCGAACCCTTGCCTCTATATCCGCAGGAACAAGGGGCAGAAGTGCAAGCGCTTCCTGTCCGATCAGGAGTTCAAGCGAATCGGTGAAGTGCTCGATCGGCACCGCAAGACCTTTTTCGCTACATTGCGCCACGATCAGCCTGCTGATCCTGACCGGCTGCCGGAAGTCGGAGATCACCTGCCTCAAATGGAGCGAGGTGCGGGGAAGGCGCTTGCTGCTGACCGACAGCAAGACCGGCCCGCGCACGGTCTGGTTGGCCGAAGCCGCAGCCACGATAATCCACGCTCTGCCGCGCCGGGAAAAGCAGCAATATGACTTCTGGAACCCAGCCACCCAGCGCCCGATCACCGACATCGGCAATCTGTGGAGCAAGCTGCGCGACGAGGCGGGCCTACCCGGCGTCCGCATCCATGATCTTCGGCACAGCTTTGCCAGCCATGCCGCCGGCCACTCTGAAACCCTGCCGATGATCGGCAAACTGGTTGGCCATGCCGATGTGAGGACCACGACCCGCTATGCCCATCTTGACGATGGGCATGTGATCGAGGCAGCGCAGCTCATCGGCGACCTGATCGAGCTAAACATGAGCGGCTCATTTTCATTGAGCCGTAACACTAAGTATGATAGTGGGCCGTTGCTGCATGACTGACAACCCGCGCATCCGCATCTACGCCAACCGCTGGTTCGCCAAGTTCGCGGCAAAGAAAAAGATCAGTGATGCCACGCTTGCTGATGCCGTGCATCGGGCCGAATCCGGCCTGATCGATGCCGGTCTTGGCAGCGGCCTCATCAAACAGCGTATCGCGCACCAGGGCGGAGGAAGTCGGGCGGCTATCGCTCGATCCTGATCTTCCTCTGGGGCGAGCGGGCCATATTCATGTTTGCCTTTGCCAAGAGCGACAAGGCGAACATGAGTGCGGCGGAACTGAAGGTCTATCGCAAGGCTGCCAGCATCATGCTGGCAGCCTTGCGATGACCAGATCGAAACGGAAGTTGAAGTAGGTCGATTGGTCGAGGTGAAG
>JBASBA010000257.1:0-2432 GCA_049650885.1 Alteraurantiacibacter sp.
CACCATGATGCAGCCCTGCACGAAATCGGTCAGGCTGACGGCCAGAAAACCACCCACCATCGTATATGCCAGAACCACCAGGGCCGTGAGCAATACCCCTGCCATATAAGGACTGAAGCCCATGACAGGTGCATCGATGAAGGTGCTCTCAAACAGCAATCCGCCGCCCACCAGGCCCGCAGCCGAGTAAACCGCGAAGAAGACCACGATGATAATTGCCGAGATAACGCGCAAGGCAATGGCCTTCTCGGGAAAGCGGTTGGCGAGAAATTCAGGGATAGTCAGCGCGTTGCCGTATTCCACTGTCTGCCTGCGCAATCGCGGCGCAACGATAAACCAGTTGGCGACAGCGCCTGCAAACAGACCGATGCCGATCCAGGCTTCTACCAGACCAGAAAGATACAGCGCGCCGGGCAATCCCAGCAGCAGCCAGCCAGACATATCGCTCGCACCGGCAGACAAGGCTGCCACGGCAGGCGGCAGGTTGCGTCCACCAAGCAGATAGCCCTCGCTATCCTCGGTCGATCGCTTCCAGGCGTAAAGCCCGATCCCCAGCATCAGAACGAAATAGAGAGCGAGGGAGATGAGTGTAGGTGTCTGCATGGTGCCTTGCATACAGTCCGTGGCGCGCATGTCACCAGCCTGTCTGAACTTGTGCTTCTCTATCGTTCTGCAACGCTGCAGCGCAATATAACGGTTGGCAAACGACGCGCGATCTAGGATAGTTGCAGCCATGCACGGTGCCGAAGCAATCTCCCCGATCATGAAGGACGCTCTGGTTATTCTGGGCGCGGCTGGAATTGTAATTCCGCTCTTCGCTCGCTTCCGCGTAACGCCGATTATCGGTTTTATTCTGATCGGATTGCTTGTCGGTCCCTACGGCCTTGGTCGCATGGTGCCCGCGCAAGAGTGGCTGTCGTATGTGACGATCACGGATCAGGAACGGCTGGAGCCATTCGCCGAATTCGGCATTACCCTGCTGCTTTTCGCCATCGGGCTTGAGCTGAGTTTCAATCGCTTGTGGCAATTGCGAAAACTGGTTTTCGGTCTCGGTGCGCTGGAATTGCTGGTGATCGGTTCGCTACTGGCGGCGATTCTCTCGATGATGGGACAATACTGGACCGGCGCGATGGCGCTTGGCCTTGCCCTCGCTTTTTCCTCCACAGCACTGGTCCTGCCGATATCCGGCACGAACACGCCGGTGGGCCGCGCGGCACTGTCGATGCTGTTGTTTGAGGATATCATGATCGTGCCGGTCATCTTCATGCTGGGCGCCCTTGCTCCTTTCGCAGCGGAAGAAGGTGCGGTCAGCCTGTTCGAGACGATCTGGCAGGGTTTGCTGGTGGTATTCGTGATGATGGTGGCAGGACGTTTCCTTCTGCCGAAACTGTTTGCCCAGGCGGCACGGACGAAAAGCCCTGAACTGTTTCTCGCCGCCAGTCTGCTGGTGGTGATCGGCGCGAGCTTGGCAACGGCCTTCGTCGGCCTGTCTCCCATCGTGGGCGCATTGATCGCAGGCTTGCTGATCGCAGAGACTGAGTATCATACCGAGGTCGAAGCCATAATGGAGCCGTTCAAGGGCCTCGCCCTGGGGATATTCCTGATCACCGTTGGCATGGGTATCGACCTTGCGACGATCTGGAATAACCTTTGGTTGATCCTTGGTGCCGTGGTCGGCGTATTGACGTTGAAGGCTGTCGTGACTGGCGTTCTCCTTCGCCTGATGGGCGCGCGGCGCAGTACGGCGACGGAAACCGGCATCCTGATGGCCAGCCCGTCCGAAACGACCCTGATCGTCCTCGCCGCCGCGACAAGCGCACTTCTGGTGCAGCCGGGCACCGCGCAGTTCTGGCAAATCGTCACCGCAATTGGCCTCACCATAACTCCGCTGCTGGCCCTGCTTGGGCGCTATGTCGCGCGCCGCGTGGAGCCTGCTCCCACGCTGGACGAGGTTGAAGGCAATAGCGAAACACCGCGCGTCATCATTGTCGGATTTGGGCGTGTGGGGAGGCTGATCGCCCAAATGCTTGAAAAGCACGAGAAGCCCTATGTTGCCGTCGACGCCGACAGCGACATAATCGAAGAAGCCCGACGCGATGGATTTTATGCCGTGTTCGGCAATGCGATGCGTTCGGATTCGCTGGATCACCTGGGCATTGATCGGGCACCTGCAGTTATCCTGACAATGGACGAGCACATTCTGGCGAAAAGGCTGGTGAAAAAGCTGCGCGCCTCTCACCCGAAACTGCCGATTATCGCCCGTGCGCGTGACAGTTTTCATGCAGCCGAACTTTACCGCAGTGGTGCCTCGACGGCAGTGCCCGAAACTTTGGAGAGTTCGTTGCAATTGTCCGAGGCTGTGCTCGTCGATCTGGGTGTTGCGATGGGGCCGGTCATCGCCTCCATTCATGAGAAACGTGACGAGTTTCGAG
>JBASBA010000258.1:0-3125 GCA_049650885.1 Alteraurantiacibacter sp.
CAATCAGGCCGGTGGACAATCCGCCCGGCCAGAAAACCATTGCCTCGGCAATGTGGCTCCCCTCCAAACGGATCGCGCGATGTTCGCCAATCCCTTCTTCAAGAAACCACTCAGCCAATCGGAAATCCTGCGGCTTTCAACAGGGCACGCGTTTCGTACAATGGCAGACCGACAACAGCAGAGTGGCTACCCTGGATCCAGGGGATCAGCGCTTCTGCCATGCCCTGTATCGCATAGCCGCCTGCCTTTCCCTCCCACTCGCCGCTGGCGATGTAGGCATCAATCTCTGCAGCAGAGAGACGTTTGAACTTCAGCTGCGTTTCGCTGATTTTTTCGCGGATAGTACCATCCGGTGCAGCCAGCGCCACGGCAGACAACACGCGGTGGCGGCGGCCTGACAGCAGCGCCAGGCATTCGCGGGCAGTACCCTCATCCTCCGCCTTTGGCAGGATACGGCGACCCGCGGCGACCACGGTATCGCCCGCCAGAACAAAGGCGCCTGAACCATCCACGGCATGCGCCTTCTCACGCGCCATGCGTACGGCATAGTCACGCGGAAGTTCACGCGGCGCGGGCGTTTCGTCAATGTCTGCGGGTGCGATCTCGTCCGGTTCGATACCCAGCCGCGCAAGCCATTCACGGCGGCGCGGGCTGGCAGAGGCGAGGACGAGCTTCAGCGAATCGGAAGTCACAGGCGCTGGTTCGCGCCTTAGCCGGTGTATCCCGGCGGTCCGCCGCGGCCTGGCATGAAGCGATAGGTGATACGGGCCTTGGTAAGGTCGTAAGGCGTCAGTTCGCACAATACCTCGTCACCCACCAGCACGCGGATGCGGTTCTTGCGCATACGGCCAGCGGTGTGGCCCAAAACCTCGTGGCCGTTCTCGAGCTCGACGCGGAACATTGCGTTGGGCAGCAGTTCAACCACCTTGCCGCGCATTTCGAGAAGTTCTTCTTTAGCCATTCAGTTTATTGGTCCTTGTGCTTGGATATATGCTTTTGCGGTAAAATTACCTTATGCAGGCCGCGCCCTTAGCCGCCCCTTGCGCAAAAGGGAAGATAGGCCGTGATTGCGCCCTTTAAAGGGCTGACATGTGCGATACATCTGCGACAAAATATGACAAGGGTCTGTATTGCTTGCTCAGGCACTGCAGAACATATGCGTCCCCGGTGGGGACCAATTCTGTCCGGAGTATTCCGATTCTAAACCTTTCAATGTCTTGCAGCGCCGTGGCGATTACCGCAGCCCTGTGCACGCTACCCCTGCAATCTGCACTGGCGCAGGAGGCGACGGCACCTGCTGTCGGCACGGCGCAGGATGGGCCGGACGCGCAGGAAGCGCCCGCGTCGGACGAGGATGTGAACACCATTCTCGTTCTGGGCGCGCGCATGATCGATCAGGTCGACGCGCCGGAACCGCCCCTCCTCACGCTGGATCAGGAAGATATCGCTGCCTATGGCGCAGGCTCGATCGAGGAGTTGCTCGAGGCGCTTGGCCCGCAGGTGAATTCTTCGCGAGGGCGCGGGGGCAGCGGCGGGTTTGGCGGCGGCGGCGGACCTGTCATCCTCGTCAATGGCGTGCGCATCTCTTCCTTCCGGGAATTGCGCAGTTATCCGCCCGAGGCAATTGAACGCACCGAGGTGTTCAGCGAGGAAGTGGCCCAGCGTTACGGCTATTCACCGGATCAGCGCGTGGTGAACTTCATCCTCAAGGACAATTTCTCCAGCCGCGAAATCGAATTGGAATATGGACAGCCTTTCGCTGGCGGATTTTCCACGCAGGAAGTGGAAGGCACCTACTTGCGGATCGACGGGCCAAGCAGGCTGAATCTGAATGTGGAGTGGGAAAACAGCAGTCCGTTGACAGAGGCTGACCGCGACATCGTTCAGACCCAGGGCAGCATCCCCGATATAGCGACGGACCCCGATCCAGCGCAATTCCGCAGTCTGGTGGCAGACACCTCCGAAGTAGAAGCAACGGCGAACTGGACAACCCAGCTCAGCGAAGCGGGCCCGTCACTCTCGCTCAACGCCACGTACGAGCGCGCGGACAGCCTGCGTCTGCAAGGACTGGACACCGTCTTGCTGACCGATGCAGGCGGCAACTCTGCGCTGCGGGCCTTCAATGCGGGTAACCCACTGACGGTGGACAGCCGCAACCAGAACTATTCGGCCGGCAGCACGCTGAACTATCGGGCGGGCAATTGGGAGCTGACCGGCACGCTGGACGGCACCTATTCCAGCACTGTCAGCCGCACACAGCAGCGTATCGATACCAGCGGCCTGATTTCCGATGCAGCAGCAGGCCTGCTGCCGATCGCTGGCGATCTCGGCACATTTGCTGATGCTGGTTTCGATGAAAGCCTGCGCGATAGCTACACCGTCAATGCGCTCGCCACGGCGAGGGGTAATCCGATCTATCTGCCTTCGGGAGATGTCGCCGTCACCTTGCGCGGCGGATACCGCTGGAACAGGATCGACAGCAGCGATACGCGCGCGCTGGCCAGCGCGACGCAATTGACGCGCGGCCAGGTTTTTGCAGGCGCAAATATCACCATTCCGCTCACCAGCCGCGAAGAGAATTTCCTCGATGCGATTGGCGATCTTTCGCTTAACCTGAATGCCGGTGTGGAGCATCTTTCCGACTTTGGTACCCTGCAGGACTGGACAATCGGCCTGACCTGGGGCGTTACCGAAAATCTTACGCTGACAGCCAGCCACATCAATCGCGAGGTTGCGCCAACGCTAAGTCAGCTTGGCAACCCCGCGATCGCCACGCCCAACGTGTCTGTCTTCGATATCGCCAATAATCAGACAGTGCTGGCAACTGTCATCGATGGCGGTAATCCAGACCTGCCAGCCCAATCGCAGAGTGACTGGAAACTGGGCGTGATCTGGGAACTGCCTTTCATCGACGATGCTACCGTTTCGCTCGACTACTTCGATAACCATTCCGATGATGTCACCAGCGGCCTGCCCACGCTGACGCCGCAGATCGAAGCGGCATTTCCCGGGCGCGTTACGCGGGATGCGACCGGGCGTCTGGTGCAATTGGATGATCGTTTCGTCACCTTTGCGGAGCGGGACCAGAAGCGCCTGCAATTCGGCCTGAACCTCTCCGGCCGGTT
>JBASBA010000259.1:0-11850 GCA_049650885.1 Alteraurantiacibacter sp.
ACTCCACCCCGATCTTTCCAGTCTCACCCGTCTCGATCCGCATGATTTGCCGGGTGAAGCGGTCGAGTACCTGTTCGATTCGCGTTATTGCCAGGCAGACCGGATGCAGAGCTTCGTGGCTGACCAGTTCGGCCATCTGCAAGGCGGCGAGCAGATCCTCGCCATGCGGGACTGGATGGCGGAAAAATTCACTTACGAGCCAGGCTCTTCCACCGCCACCACGACGGCGCTTGATACCTTCGTCGAACGCCGCGGTATCTGCCGCGACTATGCGCATGTGATGATCTGCCTTGCCCGCGCCTCCACAATCCCCGCCCGCTACGTCAGCTGTTATGCACCGGGCGTTACCCCGCCGGATTTCCATGCCGTAGCAGAGGTTTTCCTCAACGATCCCACAACACCGGGCGGCGGCGCGTGGTATATCGTGGATGCAACCGACATGGCAGACCCTGGCAAGACGGCCAAGATCGGCATCGGGCGTGATGCTGCTGACGTATCCTTCCTCACCACCTTTGGCATGTCGCACTTCGACAACTCCACGATTACCGTCTCCGAAAGCGGCTGATTGACGAATTCGCTTCTTATGAACGTTAACATTATCTAATACGTATTCGTGAGGGGCGAAATTGACAGATAATGTTGCGCTGCAGCAAACAGGGGGTCTAGGAGTGGTTTCCAAATCCATGTCACTGAACCGGGAGGCCGCGTGACCACCAAGGCGCAAACACTCATACTTTTCGGCGCGACCGGAGATCTTTCGCGGCGAATGCTGCTTCCCTCGCTCTGCGCGCTTGATGCGGATCAATTGCTGCCGCCGGACTTGGAAATCATCGGTACTGCGCGCTCAGAAATGAATGACGGCGAGTTTCGCAACTTCGCGCGCGAGGCGATCGAAAAATTCCTGCCCGCAGACCGGCGCGGCAGCATGGCCAGTTTCCTCAACCGCCTGCAATACAGCCAGCTGGATGTAACAACCCCGGAAGGCTATGCAGAGTTGGCTGAAAAAGTGGGCGAGGACCGCGAAATCGCGATTTTCCTCTCCACCGCGCCCAGCCTGTTCAAGGCTACGATCGAAGGGCTGGACGATGCCGGCCTTGCTGATCAGCGTTCGCGCATCTGTCTGGAAAAACCGCTCGGCACCGATCTGGAAAGCTCTTGCGAGATCAACAATGCCGTTGCCGCAGCCTTCCCGGAAACCCGCATTTTTCGCATCGATCATTATCTGGGCAAGGAGACGGTGCAAAACCTGATCGCCCTGCGCTTTGCCAATATCCTGTTCGAACCACTGTGGAATGCCCAGCACATCGACCATGTGCAAATCACCGTTGGCGAGACTGTCGGGCTGGAAAGCCGCGTGGATTTCTACGATGGCGCAGGCGCGCTGCGCGATATGGTGCAGAACCACATGCTGCAACTTCTCGCCCTTGTCGCGATGGAGCCGCCCAGCAGTTTTGACGCAGGCGCCGTGCGTGACGAGAAGGTGAAGGTGCTGCGCGCGCTTCGCGAACTGACGGAACACGAAAGTGTGACCGGCCAGTATCGTGGCGGTGCCAGCAGCGGCGAAATCGTGCCCGGTTACGACGAGGAATTGGGCCGCGAGAGCGATACCGAGACTTTCGTCGCGCTAAAAGCCCACATCGACAACTGGCGCTGGCAAGGCGTGCCTTTCTACATGCGCACCGGCAAACGCCTGCCCGAGCGCGTGACGGAGATCATCGTTCATTTCCGCGATGTGCCCCACTCCATCTTCCCCGGTGCCAAGTTGAAGGCCAACAAGCTGGTGATCGGCATCCAGCCCGAGGAAAACATCTCGCTATCCATGATGGCAAAGGTGCCCGGCATCGAGCATGAAGGTATGACCTTGCGCGAAGTGCCGCTGGATATCCGTATGCCCGATGCCTTTACCGGAAAGCACAAGCGCATCGCCTACGAACGCCTCCTGCTGGATCTGATCGGCGGCGACCAGACCCTATTCGTGCGGCGGGACGAGGTGGAAGCGCAATGGAGATGGATCGACGCAATCCGCGCGGGCTGGGAAGCCGATGGCAAGACGCCAAAGACATACAGTGCCGGAAGCTGGGGCCCCAGCGCCGCCATCGCCCTGGCCGAACGCGACGGAGTTAGCTGGCATGAGTAGTCTGCACCCCACGGTTGAACGCGTGACGCAGCGCATCATCGAAAAGTCGAAGGACAGCCGTAAAGCCTACCTCGACCTGATCGATCGAGAGGCGGACAACCAGCCGGAACGCAGCCAGGTTTCCTGTTCCAACCTGGCCCATGCCTTTGCCGGCGCGCTGGAGGATCAGGAGGCACTGAAAACCAGCAGCGGCCCGAATATCGGCATCATCAGCGCCTATAACGATATGCTCTCTGCCCACCAGCCTTACGGGCGCTATCCTGAAAGGCTGAAGATTTACGCCCGCGAGGTGGGTGCCACCGCGCAGGTTGCTGGCGGAACCCCTGCCATGTGCGACGGTGTGACGCAGGGCGAGACGGGCATGGAACTGAGCCTGTTCAGCCGCGACGTCATTGCGCTCAGCACCGGCGTTGCGCTGTCTCACGCCATGTATGATGGCATGTTGCTGCTGGGTATTTGCGACAAGATCGTGCCCGGTCTGCTGATGGGCGCATTGCGCTTTGGCCACCTGCCCGCCGTCTTCGTGCCCAGCGGGCCGATGCCCTCCGGTGTCTCCAACAAGGAAAAACAGCGGGTTCGCCAGCTTTATGCAGAGGGTAAGGCAACGCGGCAGGAACTGCTCGATTCAGAATTGGGCAGCTATCACTCGCCCGGCACCTGCACCTTTTACGGCACGGCCAATTCCAACCAGATGATGATGGAACTGATGGGCCTGCATATTCCGGGCAGCGCCTTTTTCCAGCCGGGCACCAAGGTGCGTCAGGCGCTGGACCGTGCCGCGGTGCACCGCGTGGCGGCCATGGGTATGAACGGCAATGATTATCGCCCGCTGGGCCACTGCGTGGATGAAAAGGCCGTGGTGAATGCGGCTGTCGGCCTGCTGGCCACGGGCGGGTCAACCAATCACGCAATCCACATTCCCGCCTTTGCCCGGGCGGCAGGCATTCAGATCGACTGGACCGACCTTTCCGAACTGTCTCACGCCGTGCCGCTGCTGGCGCGCGTCTATCCCAATGGCTCTGGCGATGTGAACCATTTTCACGATGCGGGCGGAATGGGCTTTGTAATTCAGGAATTGCTGGGCGCTGGCCTTGCCCATGCCGATGTCATCGGCGTGGGAGAGGAGCGCGGCATGGCGCAATACGCGCAGGAACCGTGGCTGGACGGCGATACGCTGAACTGGCGTGATGTTGGCAAAAGCGGCGATGACGAGATGTTGCGAACCGCCGACAGGCCATTCCAGCCCGATGGCGGTATGCGCCTTGTCGAAGGCAATCTGGGCCGCGCCTGCTTCAAATCCAGCGCGGTGGAAAAGGAGCGCTGGACCATCGAGGCGCCCTGCCGCGTGTTCTCCACCCAGAAACAGGTGGCAGACGCCTTCACCGCTGGCGAGCTGGAGAAGGACGTTGTCGTCGTCGTGCGCTTTCAGGGGCCACGCGCCAACGGGATGCCGGAACTGCACAAGCTGACCCCGCCGCTGGGCGTCTTGCAGGATCGCGGTTACCGCGTCGCTCTGGTGACTGATGGCCGCATGAGCGGTGCCAGCGGCAAGGTGCCGTCCGCCATCCATTGCTCGCCCGAGGCGCTGGGCGGTGGCCCGCTTAGTCTGTTACAGGATGGTGACGTGGTGAGACTGTGCGCCGAGACCGGCACGCTATCCACCACCGCAGATCTTTCCACCCGTACCCCCGCAGCCGACCCCGTGCCTGACATGGGCACGGGGCGTGAACTGTTCGCCATGATGCGCAGCGGTGCCGACGAAGCAGAAAAAGGCGGCAGCGCAATGCTGGCGGCAGCTGGACTATGACAGAGCTTGTTTCCGTAGATATCGGCGGCACCCATGCCCGCTTCGCCATCGCCACAAAGGGCGCGGATGGCGCCATCACGCTGGACGAACCTGTCACCCTGCACACGGCCGATCACGCCAGCTTTCAAACCGCGTGGGAGGATTACCGCGCGCGCAAGGGCGGCACCCTGCCCGATGCCGTAGCAATGGCGATTGCCGGGCCGGTGGGCGGCGATGTTATCAAGTTCACGAACAACCCCTGGATCATCCGGCCGGCGCTGGTGGAATCCAAGCTGGGTGTTTCGCGTTACACCATCGTCAATGATTTCGAAGCTGTGGCCCATGCCGTGGCGCGCGCGCAAGAGAATGAATTCCTGCACCTCACCGGCCCAGATGGCCCGCTGGGCCCGACAGGGCGGCTATCGGTGCTTGGCCCCGGCACCGGCCTTGGCGTGGCGCATCTTTATCGCGAGCCCGACGCCACCTACCGCGTCTCCGCAACCGAAGGCGGCCATGTCGACTTCGCCCCGCTCGATCACATCGAGGACGCGATTCTTGCGCGCCTGCGCAAGCGGCACAACCGCGTATCGGTGGAGCGCGTGGTGTCAGGCCCCGCCATCGTCGATATCTACGCCACGCTTGCCGCGCTGGAAGGGCGCGCGGTGAAGGAGCAGGACGATATTACCATCTGGACCTCCGGAATGGATGGATCGGATTCACTGGCTGCTGCGGCGATAGACCGCTTTTGCCTTTCGCTTGGCTCTGTCGCGGGCGACATCGCGCTGGCCCAGGGCGGATTTTCCGGTGTCGTGATTGCAGGCGGTCTTGGCTATCGCCTGCGCGACCATCTGCCCAAGTCCGGCTTTGCCGAACGGTTCCGCAGCAAGGGCCGCTTTGAAAGTCTGATGGCGGCGATCCCCGTCAAACTTATCACTCATCCGCAGCCCGGCCTGTTTGGCGCGGCAGCGGCATTTATTCAAAGTCACGGAGACTGACACCATGAGCGCGCCCGACAATATCGAGGAAATCATGCTGACAGCGCCGGTCATCCCGGTGCTGGTGGTGGACGATCCTGCCGATGCCCGCCCCATGGCAGAAGCGCTGGTGGCTGGCGGATTGAAAGTGCTGGAAGTGACCTTGCGCACCGATGCCGCGATCGAAGTTATCAAGCGCATGAACCTGGTGCCCGGCGCGATCGTTGGGGCTGGCACGGTTACCAATTCCCAGGATCTGGACGCCGCAATCGCTGCTGGCGCGGAATTCATCGTTTCCCCCGGACTGACAGAGCCATTGGGACGCGCCGCGATCAAGTCCGGCGTGCCATTCCTGCCCGGCATCGCCACGGCGGGAGAATTGATGGCAGGCCTCGACTTGGGTCTTTCACACTTCAAGTTCTTCCCCGCGATGGCCAATGGCGGCATCCCTGCGCTGAAGGCGCTGGCCTCCGTTTTCGGCAAGTGCAAATTCTGCCCCACGGGCGGTATCTCCGCTGAAACCGCGCCGGACTGGCTGGCAATGGAACAGGTGCTGTGCGTTGGCGGCAGCTGGGTTGCCCCCAAGGGCGCTTCACACGACCATATCGAGGCGCTGGCACGCGAAGCCGCAGCGATGGGTCCACGATGACCGGCGTATCCGATCTCAGCGAGCGTCTGCAGGAACTGCACAAGCGCACGGTGGAAACACCATTGTTCAATCCGGTATTCCAGCTTGGGCATGATCTGTCGCGGGAACTGGAAGCGGGAGAGATGTCGCTGGACGATTTCGAGACGCTGATTGCCGAGCTGGAGGTTGCATCGCTGGGCAACCGCGCCGCCCGTCTGGAACGCATGGTCGCCCCCATCGGTGCCGATGCCAATCACCAGTCACTGGCCGACACGCTGGAGACCGGCGATTTTGGCGCTTTTCGCGCCCAGTGGGAGCGTCCGCAGCTTCACGCCGTCTTCACCGCGCACCCCACCTTTCTGCTGACGCCTGCGCAATCGGAAGCAGTGGCCAACGCTGCCAGCAATGGTGCCGAAATTAGCGAAGCCTGCATCGGCGGGGATCGCCCGCAAGTTACCCTGCCTTACGAACACCAGCGTGCCATGCGCGCCATCGCCAATGCGCAGGACGCGCGCGACACTATCGTGTCGCAATTGCTGGCACATGCGCAAAAAACATGGCCGGACGATTGGCAGAACCTGGCCCCCCTGCCCTTCCGCTTCGCCAGCTGGGTGGGGTATGACATGGACGGGCGGACCGATATCACATGGTCCAATTCCATCGGTTTCCGCCTGTCGGAAAAGGCGGAGCGGCTGGGCCGCTATGTCACTTCTCTGGAAGCAATTGACGCCGATCATCCGCTGCTGGGAGAGCTGCGTCCGGCGGCGACATATGCGCAGGAGCGGGCGCAGGATTTCTCCTCTGACCTCACCGATCCTGCGGCGCTGTCCGTGGCCGCAAACCGTTTGACGGCCAGCGATCCGCGCAAGCTGTTGAGTCTGAAACGCTATATCGAGGCATTGCGGACGGAGGCGAAGGATTGCGAGGACGCAAGCCGCGCCGTTGCGCTCAAGACACTCGCCGCTGCCATGCGCGCCGATGGGCTGGGCATGGGTTGGATTCATTTCCGCGTAAACGCCAAGCAGCTGCACAACGCCATTCGCCGCCGCATTGATCCGGACGGCAATCTGGATCTTGCAAGCAAGGGTGCCGTGGTTCACCTCAATCGTGCGATCGAGAATATCAAGCCGCACCGCAGCAATTTCGGCGCGCTGGCGATAGAGGCAAGCACCGCCATCCGCCAGTTCATCGCGATGGCGCAAATCCTTGCGCATATCGATGAAGATGCGCCCATCCGCATGCTGATTGCAGAGTGCGAGGAACCCGCCACCGTGCTGGCCGCGCTGTATTTTGCCAAGCTGTTCGGCATTGAGGGCAAGGTCGATGTATCCCCACTGTTCGAAACCGAAAGCGCGCTGGAACACGGCGGACGCTTTCTGGACGAACTGCTGGCAGAGCCTGTCTATCAAGACTACGCCAGGACGCGCGGACGTGTGGCCATTCAAGCCGGCTTCTCGGACGCCGGTCGCTTTGTTGGCCAGATCCCGGCAAGCCTTGCCATAGAACGCCTGCAAGGACGCCTCGCAAAGGCGATGCAGACGAACGGCCTGACCGATGTTGCGGCGCTGATCTTCAACACCCACGGCGAAAGCATGGGTCGCGGCGCGCATCCTTCCAAAATGGCGGACAGGCTGGACTGGGCCTTGTCCCCCTGGGCGAAACGCCGGTTTGCCCGTGCAGGCATTCCGCTGGAACCCGAAGTGAGTTTTCAGGGCGGTGACGGGTATCTGTGGTTCTCCACGCCCGAACTGGCACAAGCCACGCTGACGCGCATCGCCGTGCTGAAACCGGCGCATACGCAAGTGGATGTGCCCAAGGACATTTTCTACCAACGCACCGATCTGAGCCTGGATTTCTATCGCGCGGTGAAAGATCACCAGCGACAGCATCTGGAGAGCCGCACCTACTCGCGCGCCATCACGGCATTCGGCCTTGGTCTGCTCAATTCCACCGGCAGCCGTGTATCACGCCGCCAGAGTGACCTTAACGCCGATCGCGAGATGAGCCTGCGGCAAATCCGCGCCATCCCGCATAATTCCATCCTGCAACAGCTGGGTTATCCGGTAAATGTGATCGCCGGTATCGGTGACGCGGCAGAGGGCAATTACGAGGAAATCGGCAGTCTGCTGGCCAATTCCGCGCGCGGGCTGGAGCTTGTGCGGCTGGTGCGCGCCGCCAACGCGCTGGCCAGCGTGAAAACCGTTGCCGCCTATGGAGAGCTGTTCAATTCCGCCTATTGGGCCAGCCGCCCCTATCGCGGAACAGAGGGCAATCTGACCGCTGCTTGTGAGGGGTTGAGCGAATATCTGGTGAAGGATGACCGCGTCGGCGTGTTCCGCCGCCTGGCCAGCCGCCTGCGCGTGGATGCCATGAAATTCCATCGCCTGCTGGATCATGTGCCGGATGACGAGCCCACGCCGGACCGTGAGGAAAAGCGGCGCATGATCGGCGTATTGCAATCGCTACGCATCGCCTTGTTGCAAGCCATGTTTATCCGCGCCGTAAGCGTGCCTGTTTTCAGCCGCGCAAACGATGTTAGCCGTGACGATGTGCTGGAGATGATCTTCACCTTGCGTGTGGACGAGGCTTTGGCCCAATTGCGCCGCGCCTATCCTACGCACTTTCCGCGCATCGGCCGGTTTGACCTGACAGAACCGACCGACTGGCCCGACGGTGGTGACGAGGGGTATGAGGCAATTCATCGTGATTTTATCGATCCGATAGAGCGCGCTCATGGCCTTTGCCTGCGCATCTCCACCGCCATTGCCAACATCTTCGGCGCGCATGGGTGATTGCATCCCGATCGCCGCTTCGGGCCGTTTCAAACCGGGACGCGCCCTTGCACGGCGCTGGATTTCCTGCGCGCAGAAGCGCATTGCAATCCCATGAAATCGCGCATGAAGTGGATCGCGGGCCTCTCCCTTGCCGTTGTGGCGCTGTTTGGCAGCGCCGCCGTGCTGGGGCGTGGCGGTGATGCACAGGTGGCGATGCAGGATTGGCTAGCTGCCGAGGATGTGCTGATCGACAGCACGGCCACCGCCAGCAGTGGGGTGGAACAGGCCATCAGTTTCGTTGCCAGCGAAGTGGTGCAGGAAACCCCGCCTTACGACCCGGAAGATCCTATCGTTATAAAGCGCGTGCTGCCGATCGATGGCCCTATTCGCTATGGTGAATGGCATTGGGATGACGCGGGAATTCCCGATGGTCCGCTGGTGGTGACGGTGGATTTGCAGGCGCGTGTCATCAGCGTATTTCGCGATGGCTACGAAATCGGCGCCGCTGCGGCATTGCTGGGCACGCCGGAACACCCTACGCCAACTGGCACCTTCCCGATCCTGACCAAGGAACGCCACAATATTTCCGAGAAATACGGCAATGCGCCGATGCCCTGGACGCTGCGCCTGACGTGGGATGGAGTGGCGGTGCACGGCGGATCGACGGTGGAACTGGGCTACGCCAGCCACGGTTGCATAGGTGTGCCAGACGGGTTTGCAAGCCGCCTGTTCGCCATTGCCGGCGTAGGCGACCGGGTGATAATCACTGACGGCGTGATGACCGGCGTTGGCGGTTCGCTGGCGGTGGACGGTTAAGCCAATCGCCTCGGCGGTTCCGGCACGAATGCCCATTTGTTGCTTTCGACTTTCGCCAGAATACCAGCGACATTACCGCCCTCCCCGCGCTCCAGCTTCTGCAGCAATCGGGCAACATCGCCGCCGCGTGGCCTGCCGCCCATCTGTTCCATGATGCGGGCCAAGACTCGCCGGTTCATCTCTCGTGATGGCCCCGGCGTCATCACAAAGCCGTTTTCGGTTTCGCGCACCATCTGCGGCCACAGATCGCTGGCATAGCTTTCCAGTGCCATATAAGCGTCCGCCAGATGGCTGGCAGACTGGGCGAGAGAGGCAACGTCAAGCCAGTCGCATCCGGCCAGGGCGTTCCGCATCCGCACCCTGTCATAGCGGGAATCTGCATTGCTGGGATCGTGCGCCACGGCCTGTTCGCAAAGCGCGATGACGGATTGAAGCTCCGCCCGGCGCCAGCCCAGCAGCGGACGGATGAGTAACAGTTGCTGGTGTTTGAGCGATTGTGATTCTCTCACCCCGGCAAGTCCGGCAACGCCGCTGCCGCGATTAAGGCGCATCAACAGCGTTTCCGCCTGGTCATCGGCATGATGGGCAGTGGCAAGACAACGCAGGCTGCGACTGTTCGCCCATTCGGCCAAGGCGCCATAGCGCGCATTTCGGGCAAGCGCCTGCACATTGCCCTCCCCCACCGTAACGCTGAGCGTTGCACAAGGTACGCCTCGTGCCTCGCATGCCGAAACCACCAGCGCACACTCGTCTTTCGCTTCGGGACGCAGGCCGTGATTGACCGTTGCGACTTCAAAACAACCCGGAATGGCCTCTTGCGCCAGCAACAGCATAGCCATCGAGTCAGGCCCGCCACTTACCGCGAGACCGATCTTTCCGCCTTCAGGATTCAGCCGTTCCAGCGTCTGCCTGAAGCGCCCGACGAGGGCAGGATCAATTGCAGTCGACCCGGCCACCAAGGTCGCCATACATATCGGACAGACGGCCCGCAGCCAGCGCCGCGTAGCTTTCGCCGAATTCGGCGAGCGCGATACAGGCACGGCGGGTGTCTCCCAGTGCGATCATGCTCTCCACCAGATACAGCAGGCTGTCTGCCGCGCGTGCGCCAGCACCATCGGACTGGTAGTTGTCGAAGAAATGCGTTGCTGCTGCACGCGGCTCCCCTGCGTCCAGAAACGCGCGGCCAAGCAGGTTGCGGCCATAGGTGGTGCGCCAGTGACTGGGATACTGCTCCACGAACATGGACAATTGCTGCTGCGCCTCGGGGTAGAAACCTGCATCCCACAAGCGAAAGCCATACGTGTATTCATCATCGCCCGCATCGCCCGATGCAGGCTTTGCGATGTTCTGCACTGCCTGCAAGCGCGCGGGCGATGGGCCGGTAGAAGTCTGGCTCGTGCTGGAACTGGAGGATGCCGCGGCACTGCTGTTACTGGCAGGGGCAGTTTGCGAAGCGGGCCTTTCGCTGGGCACGGCTATCACGCCGGTCGGTCCGGCGGTTGTGGTGGAAGTTTGCGAGGTTGCCGCGGGAAGGGAAGAACCTGCTGCCTCCATCGCGGAAAGTCGCATTTCCACCGCGGACAGAGCATTTTCATTCACTTCGGTTGCGGCTGTCAGGCGGGCAAGCTGGCCTTCGATCGCATCCAGCCGCGCCAGCACATCGGTCAGCGCGGAAGTCTGGGCCTGCGGAGACGTGACCTGCGGCGTATCGCGCTCCGGCGTGATTTCAGGCTCGAAAAAGCGATCGTCCCCGCCCGGAAAAACGGCGCGCTGAAGGGCGCTGATCTGCTGTTCCAGTCGCTGCAGCCGGTCATTGGACTGGGCCGCCACAGGTGCGGGAACAGCCATGGCAAACAGGCCCGCAAAAATGGCGGTGCGCGTGATGGCAAATGATGTCTTCGACCTTGCAAGCATTGCCGGCGATCTCCTCAATTCGATAACGGGTTCAGGCATGGTGACCATGCACGCCCCAGGCAAGATATACGATTAACGCATGCGCGAAAGCTGCGGAAGGGCACATTTCCGCGTAACAGACCCTGCCCGGAAAAACGGCATGCTGCGGCCTATTGTGTTTCCGCCGCAGCGCCGCCTTCGCCCGCGTCCGCCGGAACGGCGCGCGGGGGCGCAGTTGCGGCAACGCCCGGCGTTGCTGATGGTGTCCCCTGGCGAAACCCGATGGTCTGCACGCCGCCCGTCCGCGCAAGCAAGGCCTCTGCCGAAATCGGCACATCGGACAGGGTTTCAACCTCTGTCGAAAGCTTGCGCACAGGGCGCCCGCCAATGGTAATCGCCAGCCTGTCTGGCCGGCCGGTGATCAACTGCGGATCCTGCGCATCAGCTGGCAGGGTAAAGCTGTCCCCCTCCGTCAGCGTGCCTTCGCGCAAAACGCGGCCTTCGCCATCATAGAAGCGGACCCAGGTTTCCCCTTCAGCGGTAAACACCACCTCTCCTGAAGGGTCTTCGGCTACACCGGCTGCCTGCGGATCAGCCTGTGCTTGCGCTGCCTGCTGCTGCGCGAGTTCCTGTTGTTCCTGCCGCTCCTGCTCTACCAGCGAGGGCATCTCCGCCGCAGGAGCAAACAGGGCGCGGGCAGCAAAAAAGATGCCCACCAGCAGGACTATGACCGCAAAGATCGAGAAATACAGCAGCCTGCCACCCGGCCCGCGCGCCGGATCGCCCGGTTCAAAGTTCCCGCGCGAGTTTGCCATGTAGCGTTCTTCTACCGTGGCAAGGTC
>JBASBA010000260.1:0-2348 GCA_049650885.1 Alteraurantiacibacter sp.
GCGCATCGGTGAAGAACGATCATCTCGTCTGCCTGGAAGATGGCAAGAAGATGAAGATGCTGAAACGTCACCTGATGACCGATCATGGCATGTCACCAGAGGAATATCGCGAGCGCTGGAACCTGCCCGCCGATTATCCGATGGTTGCCCCCGATTATGCCGAAAAGCGCCGTGAACTGGCCAAGAAGATCGGCCTGGGTCGCAAGCCCGGACAGAAGCGCGGTCGCAAGAAGGCCAGCTAACAGGCTGTAAACAGCTTGCTCACCGTGCTTGAGTGAAACGCCCCGGGCCTTTAAGGCTGCGTGGCGTTTTCACTTTATATGGCGGGAAAAGCCTTGCAGCAGCAGATCGACCTTGAAGCCCTATGTGCCGAGCGCGGCCTGCGTATCACAGACCAGCGGCGCGTCATTGCGAAGGTTTTGTCGGAAAGCACCGATCATCCCGACGTGGAAAAGGTGCATGAACGCGCCAGCGCGGTCGATCCGAAAATCTCCATCGCCACGGTTTATCGCACTGTCCGCCTGTTCGAGGAGGCCGGCATACTGGATCGCCATGATTTCGGTGATGGCCGCGCCCGATACGAAGCTGCGCCAGAGGCACACCACGATCACCTGATCGACGTGGAAACCGGCAAGGTGGTGGAATTCGTGGACCCGGAACTGGAAGCCCTGCAAAAACAGATTGCTGAAAAGCTGGGATATCGCCTGGTTGATCATCGCATGGAACTTTACGCCGTTCGCATAGATCGTGAAGAGAAAAGCTAGGGACCCATGACGCAAGCGATGGCATTGGACAACCGGCGCATCGCCCCTGCTGCCTACCTTCTGGTTGGCTTGCGCCTTTTCTGCATGTTGCTGCTGATGCTGGTGTGCGTGCCGTTGCATTACCTCTGGCGGCTGTTGGGCCTCAGCAGGCTTTGGCCGCGTGTGTTTCTTGCAGGCATCGGCGCCATCGCCGGGCTTTCGCTGCGCCGTCACGGCGAACGCGTGCCTGGCGCGCTATTGTTGTCGAACCATGTAAGCTGGCTGGACATTACAGCCCTTTCCCATGCCGCCAATTCCTCCTTCATCGCGCATGACGGGCTGGCCGAGTTCGGCTTTCTAAAATGGTTGTGCAGCATGAATGACACGGTTTTCATCGCCCGCCACAAAAGATCCGACGTCAGCCGACAGGCCGATGCCATTAGAGAGGCGCTGGACGATGGTGGCACGCTGACGCTGTTTCCCGAAGGGACAACCAGCGACGGCACGGACATACTGCCTTTCAAATCCAGCCTGTTGGGCGCGCTTGAACCTTTGCCGGAAGGCGGGGTAGTGCAGCCGGTGGCGCTGGTTTACGGCGATGTGCCGCAGGTCAGCTGGGTGGATGACGAACCGGGGCTGGAAAATTTCAAACGCATACTCGCCCGCCTCCGGCCTGTTCGCGTGGACATGCATTTCCTGGCTCCTGTCATGGGAGACGATCTGCAAAACCGCAAGACGATCACCGCAGCGGCGCACGATGCGGTATCAGAGGGGTTGAGCCGTGGTCGCTCACCAGCAATTGAACCGGCGGCCCGTTTCGACTAAAGGCGCAAGCCTCATGAAACCGACTGACAATCCAAAGACCTACAGGGTCAAGAGCTTCGGCTGCCAAATGAACGTCTATGATGGCGAGCGGATGGCAGAATTGCTGGAAGCCAAAGGCATCGCGCCAGCCGCGGAAGGCGACGAGGCCGACCTGGTCGTGCTGAACACTTGCCATATCCGGGAAAAGGCGACGGAGAAGGTCTATTCCGACATCGGGCGGCTGCAAAAGGCCGGACGCAAGGCGGGCAAAGACCCTATGATCGCGGTTGCGGGCTGCGTGGCGCAGGCCGAAGGTGAGGAGATCATGAAGCGCGCGCCTGCGGTGGGCATGGTGGTTGGCCCGCAAGCCTATCACCGCCTTGGCGACATGCTGGACCGGGCCGTGAAGGGGGAACGCTCCACCGACACCGACATGCCCGAAGATGCCAAGTTTGCCGCCCTGCCAAAGCGCCGCAAGGTGGCCCCCTCTGCATTTCTTACGGTGCAGGAAGGGTGTGACAAGTTCTGCACCTATTGCGTGGTGCCATACACCCGCGGCGCGGAAATTTCCCGCCCGTTCAGCCAGTTGGTGGACGAGGCTGCGAAGCTGGTTGATGCCGGCGCGCGCGAAATCACGCTGCTGGGTCAGAATGTGAATGCGTGGACGGGAGAGGATGACAGGGGCCATCCGGTTGGCCTTGAAGGCCTGATCCGCGAACTGGCTGCCCTGCCCGACCTTCAACGCATTCGTTACACCACCAGCCACCCCAACGACATGACCGACGGCCTGATTGCCGCGCA
>JBASBA010000261.1:0-3471 GCA_049650885.1 Alteraurantiacibacter sp.
GAATGCCGTTATCGATCCAAGCCAGAATATGACAAATCGCCAAGCCACGATTTCCAGACGTCCAAGAACGATCTGATTTACCTGTCTGCTTTATCGACACGAACGCTAGACGCCGAAGGTCCGTAACCGGCCCAATTCCTGCAAGTCCGCTTTACGCCTTCATTGCAGACTTTCAGTTTTCTGCTGGGCAAATCAGCGCCGGCGAAATTTCTAGTACTCGTCAACCCGGGGTTGTTCGCAATCATGAGCAGCGATCCGCATTCCAGAAGTGGCTCAGTCAATCTCGCGACCGGGGAAGAGGTCTTGCGCAAGCGTATCCGCGAAATCGCGCGTGCCGGACGTCTTCGCGTGTCCGAAGAGCGGGCGCTGGACCTCATAAAATCGATCGGGATGGGCACGATCTTTTCGCTGCTGTCGCATCCGGAAGATAAGCGGGATATTGGCCTGGCAGATGCGGCGCGCGAGACCATGGTTTTTGCCCTCACCAACGAAAAGTCTGGACGTGAGGGAAACAGTGCCATCGGTCATGCAGTCGCGCTCAAGTCCTACCTGGACGAAATCTCACAGCTATCGGCAGGGGAGAAGCATCTTCTGGCGGAGCAATTGGATCGCATCGCCATTCCCCCAGATGACAATCGCATGCAGTCGGACGGGTAGCAGATATGGTATCGGTCGAAGCTGAAATTTGCCATTTCATTGTTCACCTAATCCCAGTCAATTTCGGAACTCGCCAAGCATTTCGAAAGCGACCGAGAAAGGCCTCACTTCCTGGTCCGTGGCAGCATCATACACAGCGATACGGTTTTAGAAGCACCAGAAAGCGGCCTTTCGGATGGTTCCAGAGTTGCCGTGCCGGGAACATATCTGCAGAACGGGACTATCTTGTTCGTTGCGCTTGGCGGCGGGACCGGATTAACAGGGCGGCCTCCCTATGACGAATGACTGAAGGTTTAGCATCGAGCGATGCTTGAGCCGGGGCAGCAGCCGGTACGCGAACGTTGCGCCTTGTCGAACTGTACGAATACCGGCGTTTGTGGCGGTATTGCCGACCGTAAGTTGTTGGCCAGGGTCCGCCTGCTAAAGCGACTGCCACTTTTCGCCAGTGCCTCGTTCAGTATTCGAACGCTCGTGGCGGCGTTGCGTGCCACGGTGGTGGCCAGATCATCGCGGGACGCCGAGGCGACGGTTAACGGGCACCTCCCGGCCAGTGCTTGCACGCCCGGCCCGATCTGTTCGGCGCTGGCGTAAATTCGCTCTAATCGCCTGGGTCCAAGCCCTGCAAGTGTCTGCGCCACGCGCGATGGCGGTGCCAGCAGCAGCAGCGCCGGGCAAGCCGGGTCCATTTCCACAAGGGAGGCAAGCGATTGCGCCACGGCGGTAGAGATCGCATCCTTAGCAAAGGCGAGATCGATGCACCCGTGCTGTGCCTGCGCCTCTCCGATCAGCGCGATGGCCTGCCGCCGCAGGTCGGGCAGGAGCGGGATGACCAGATCAGCGGCCGGCGTGTCAGGCGGCGCCGCGACAGGGGCAAAATTCAGCATGCCCCGGCTATTGAACAACTCTGCAACCGGCCCCTGCGGATCCAGCCCCACGCTGGCGATGACAAGCACGGGCGGATCGGTTTCCAACTGCCGTTCCAGTTCAACAACCGGCGCAGCCGCATCGAGCACTACATGCCTGACCCTGCGCCCGAAATAGCGTTCCGGATTGGCCTCGATAGCTTCGCCGACCGCACGTGCGCTGGCCAGGCCATAGGCGCGCAACGCGGGCGCGGCGGGGACGATCGTCGCCACGGTCACGCCGGTCTGGCTGACGCCCGCAACCGTGTGGCGCTGGCGCAGAAATGCTACGAGCGTCTCCACCTCGGCAGGGGTAAGATCGAAACGGGGCATCAGGGTGTGCAGCACGCGCCCGTCCGGCGATATCCCGGTGTTGACGGCACGGGCGAAGGCAGCCTCGTCAAAAACCGGTCGTCCGCGATCCCCGTCCACCAGAATATCCCAGATATTCGGCTGACTGAAAATACGGTTCGGTTGTCGATGACCGATGGCCTTTGGACAACCACGACCCGCATTGGTGAAAACAGGCAATATTTTGCGGATGTCTTTGCGCAGCAGGCTGGTTTCATCGGCGTGATCTTTGAAGCTGACGGACCCAAGATGCTGGCATTGCGGTTGCGCATCAAGAACATGGAAATCAAAGAAGTGGAGATGGTGACGGCACGTCCCGGCTCTTCCGATCCGATGGGCAACAATCTGGAAAACTGGGCTCCGCAGGAGACATGGGGCTACATGCTCGAGCCGTCCGAGCGGCGTCCGCGCCATGAAATGGATCAGATCGCCAACCAGTATTTCGAGGCGATCGAAAAAGACGAGAAAGGCATCGTCGACTGGCACGAAGACTGCTCTGGGGGCGGTGGCCGCGAGGCTAATGGCAGCGGTTCCATTGTATTGGATCCCGATGCGCCTCCCATGCCGCCGGAGTTCTCCGCCATGATGACGATGATCTGCGACGGCATCTTTGGCAATGGGATGATGGGCGGTCCGGTGCAGATGCAGCCGAATGCCGGTATCATTGCCGAAGCCTTCCAGATCATTGATGGAAAGGTTCGTCGACTGGATGCGGTAACCGGTATGACCTATGCCTATGGCACGCGCACCGCCTGGTAATTGTACCAATAGGGGTTGGGAAGCGGCGTCGACTGTGCACGGCGCTGCATCACCTCCGCAATTTGTCGCTGATGGGCAAGATTAGCCACTAAGCCACCGGTGGTTGGATCCTCCAAAGCACCTACGCTGAATGCGCCTTAGTACGCTAGTTGACTAAGAACTTACCCATAATTTCATTTATCGTATGCACGCGGATTTTTATCAAGTGGTCAAAAAATTGCGCCTGGATAAGAAGATTCGGTATGTGTCTAACGTCGTATCAGCTGACGCGGTAATTCGTCGGATGTAGAAAAATTTATATTTACTAACTCACGTGCGTCATGATTTTTCAATCATCGGTTTAGGCTGCCAGCCTCTGATCATCGCTTCAAGCGTCTCCATTGCTGCCACTTTCACGTCGAGAATTGATTCAAGCTGTTGGAAATAGGGACTATGCGCGAAGGTGATCCAGCCCGTCACCAATGCTTGGATGCCAGAATGCAGGCGAAACGCATCATCGGGGTCGATATCGAATTTCTCGAGCCGCCTTTGTATGATCGCTGTGTTCCGTTCGAATTGGTCCTCGCTAAGCTCCGCCATCATGACAAGTAGTCCGGAGTCCGGGTAGTCAATCAGGCTGTCCCACACCGAATATCCGACGCCGCGCATCCATTCCTGCCACGTGGCGGCGATGGGGGCGTTTTCAATAGCTTCCAGAAACAGATGGGCCGACATTTCCGAGATCAGCGCAGCCTTGCTAGGAAAATGCCAATAGAGCGAAGCTGCGCGAATTCCAAGGCGATCGGCCAGCTCTCTCATGGTC
>JBASBA010000262.1:0-4314 GCA_049650885.1 Alteraurantiacibacter sp.
GCATCGCGGCGTCGGCGGCATTTTCTACGATCACCTGGAATGCGAAGATCTGCCCGCGTTCGAGCGCAACTTCGCCTTCACTAAAGACGTGGGCGAAGCTTTCCTCGATTCCTTCCCTGCTATTGTAAGAAAGCGCATGGACCAGGATTGGACGCCGGAAGAAAAGGTCCAGCAACTGGAATGGCGCGGCCGTTACGTGGAATTCAACCTGGTATATGATCGGGGCACGCTGTTCGGATTGAAGACCGGCGGCAATATCGACGCGATATTGATGAGCCTGCCACCAGAGGTGACCTGGAGTTGATGGGGCGGGAGCCTACTCCTTCGCGCCGTAAACCCGTACCCAATCCACTTCCATCGCCAGTTCGCCGGCCTTTATGCGGTCTGCGGTCGATTGCGGCATGCCCTTGTAGGGTTCTTCAATACCGTTGATCTTGTAGGGGTAAATTCCGCCTACGGCGAAGTTCAGCACCACGAATTGCGGATTGTCGAACACCCAGTCGCCGAAGAATTCCACATTGGTTTTCGGCACACGGAAGGTGAGGCGGTTGTCGACGTAGAATTCCACGCCTTCGGGCGTCCATTCGGCAGCATAGACGTGCCAGTTGGTAACGTCTGTGCCTTCAGGAAAATACTGGCGGTCTGCGATGCCAGCATCACCCGAATAGCCGGGGCCGTGAAGCGCTACGCCTGTCCAGTCGGCCTGCCCCACATATTCCATGATGTCGATCTCGCCCTCACTGGGCCATTCGGCATCGGCAAGTAGCCAGAAGGCGGGCCACACGCCCACGGCATCGGGCATCCGGATGCGAGCTTCCGCACGGCCATAGGTGAATTCGAAATTGCTCTTGGTGTTGATGCGACCGGAGAGAAAGTCGGCATCGCGTTCTTCATTGTCATCCTCGCCAGGGCGATAGATCGGGCGCAGCACCAGCACGCCGCCATCGGCGCCTTCTGCGCCTTGCACAAATTCAACCGTGTCGGGAGAATTGACGTAGGCTTGCTCCTCCTCGTTCACCCAGAAATCCATGCCCACCACGTTCCAGCGGGTGGGATCAAGGCGGTCACCGGAAAATTCATCCGAGAAGATCAATTGACGCGGCGCCGCTGTGCCATCGGCGCCAACAGCCTGTGCCTGCATGGCGTCAACTTCAGCTTCGGTCGGCGGTCCGGGTTCGGCAGTCTCTCCGCAGGCGGAAAGTGGCAGGGCGAACGCAGAAAGGGCGATAAGGCTGAGCAGGGTTTTCATGTCCGCATTCTAGCGCGCCAGACCGCGCAAGTCACGCCTGCCCGGCGTTCAGCGCTGGTTGGCGCGCTCCGCCTCGATACGGGCGAATTCCTCTTCCATCAGGCTTTCCACATCGGTCATCGCCATGCGTGCATCGCGCGTGGGAGAGCTGCGGTAGAGCGCGCGCAGGTAGGAGCGATCAAACACGCTCAGGCGGGTCACATCGCGGGCAGGGCCAAATGCGCCAAGCACTGTATCGAATGCGAGATCTTCGTTCGGCTCCTGCGTCTTGGCAAGCCCGCGCATGGTAACGTAATCGGCCAGCGTCAGCGCATCCACCGTTGCCAGTTCGGAACGGCGGAACAGCACCACCGACAGCTCGATATCCTGCCGGATTGCGGTGTTCGTGCGCGTCATCAGGGTGGTTTCGTTCACTGCGTCCGAATTGGCGCCCTGTACCGCTTCCAGTCCGCCGCGATTGCGAATGCTGATGAGGTTCCAGCTAAGCGCGGCCCCATCCTGCTTTTCAATCCGCTCGCGTTCCCAATATCCAAGCCCGCGGATAAGGAAGTCATTGTCATCGCGCAGTTGCTCGAATGTTTCATGCGGGTCGTCCACCACGATCACCCAGACATTGGCACCGCAATTTTCCGTCGCATCCACGGCAACGCCAACCTGTTCGGCGTTGTCGTAAATCCTGTCTATCACCAATTGGGCGTTTTCCGGGGCAAGTCCCCACACGCCGGGGCAAATCGGCTTGTTGAAGCGGGCCAGCGGCTCCAATGCCGCGGTGGGGCGGGGCGTGATATCGCGTGTCTGGTCCCGTGCATCGGCACGGTCCACGTCGATCGAACCCTCTACCACGATCTCGTTTTCCGGATCGGTTGCACCAGCGTCCTGCGCGGTAAGCGGGGCGGCAGCAACCATCGCGGCGCTGCATAGCGCGGCGGTGAGTGAAAAACGTGTTTGGGTCTTCATGATCTGTGTCCTCTACCTGTCCTGCCAGTACCCCGGCTGCCAAAGTGGCGCGACCTGGCATTGGCGCTGCTGACTGACAAAAGCGTGAGCGCAGGGTGATTTAGCGTTGATATATCACATTCTGCATGTGTTTCCCGACGAAATGCTGACTCCGCCCGACAATTTGCTACATAGGTGGCCAATCGGTCGCAAACCTCCCGGAGATTCCATGCGTATCCTACCTTTCGCACCTGTCTTGTTCATGCCCTTTCTCATGGCTGCCTGTACGGCAGACGACCTGCCTGAGCAGGAGCGGACCGTGGCGCCCATTCTCACTACCGATGAAGCGCTGGACGAGTTTACCTACGCCCGCCCGCTGGATGCACGGGTAACGCATGTCGCGCTTGATCTTGATCTGGATTTCGAGGGCAAGCGCGTTGAAGGCGTCGCCACGCTGGATGTGGATGCGGCAGAGGATGCAAGCGAGATCGTGCTTGATTCCGATGGTTTGATGATCGGCGGCATTACCGACGGCAACGGCAATGAACTGGAGTTCACGATCGGCGAAAGCGACCCCGAGAAGGGCGAGCCGATCACGGTGCAACTGGGCGAACTGACCGGTCCGGGCCTGCAACAGATCGTAATCTCCTACGCCAGCGGACCGGAAGCAGAGGCGTTGCAATGGCTTTCGCCGGAGCAGACCGCAGGTGGCCAGTACCCCTATGTCTTCAGCCAGGGGCAGGCGATCCTCAACCGCACATGGATCCCGACGCAGGATAGCCCCGGCATCCGCCAGACATGGGAAGCGCGCATCACTGCGCCAAAGCCGCTGAACGTGGTGATGAGCGGTATCAGCCGCGGCGACCCGGAAGACGTGGGCGAAAACAGCCGTGCATTTGAATTCGTGATGGAAAACTCGATCCCGCCATATCTGATCGCAATCGCCGCCGGAAATATCGAGTTTGCCGAACTTGGCCCACGTTCCGGCGTCTGGGCAGAGCCGGAGATGCTCGAAGAAGCTGCGGCAGAACTAACCGATACCGAAGCGATGATTGACGCTGCCGAAGAGATTTACGGCACCTATCGCTGGGGCCGGTACGACATGATCGTGCTGCCGCCTTCCTTCCCGTATGGCGGGATGGAAAATCCGGTGATGACCTTCCTCACCCCCACCTTCATCGCAGGCGACCGTTCCAACACCGGGTTGATCGCGCATGAACTGGCGCACAGCTGGTCCGGCAATCTGGTCACCTATTCAAGCTGGCGCGATGGCTGGTTGAACGAAGGCGTGACTTCCTATTTCGAAAGCCGCATTTCGGAGGCCGTGTTTGGAGAGGAGCGCGCAAACCAGGAGTATGCGTTGAGCTATGCTGGCCTTGCCGAAGCTATCGATGAAAACGGCGCCGACAATCCGAACACCGCCATGCGCACGCCTGAAGGTATCAGCCCATTCGATACGGTAGGCGCGGCGATCTATGACAAGGGCACCGTGTTCCTGCGCACCGTGGAAACGATCCTTGGCCGCGAGCGATTTGACGAATTCATGCGTGGCTGGTTCGATCGTCACGCTTTCCAGCCAGCGACATCCGAGATGTTCCTGTCCGAGTTGCGCGAATATGTGATCGACGGGGACGAGGATCTGGAAGAGCAGCTGATGCTTGACGAATGGGTGTACGGCACTGGCCTGCCAGACAATGCCATTGCCCCCGATGCGCAGGCATTTGCCGAGGTGGATGGCGCAGCGCAGGCCTATTCCAGCAAAGGCACGCTGCCCACGGCGGAAGCGTGGACCGGCTGGACCGGCGCAGAGCAGCAACGCTTTTTGCAGGAATTGCCGGAAGACATGTCAGCCCGGCAGCTTTCCGCGCTGAACCAGCGGCTCTCGCTTTCGGACAGCGGCAATAACGAAGTGCTGTTTCTGTGGCTGGAAGCTGGCTTGCGCAATGAATACCAACCTGCCGTGGCACAGGCTGAAGCCTTCCTGGGCAGAGTAGGGCGTAACAAGTTTGTCGAGCCATTGTTCGCCGCCTTGTGGGAAACCGGCAGCTGGGGCCAGCCCATCGCCACTCGTATCTATGATGAAACGCGCAGCGGCTATCACAGCTACACCCGCGGCAAGGTGGACTCTA
>JBASBA010000263.1:0-5151 GCA_049650885.1 Alteraurantiacibacter sp.
GCCGCGTGCTGGTGCACCTGATCGACATCAGCCACGATGACCCGCCATCTGCGATGCGGATAGTGGAGCAGGAACTGGAGGCCTATGGTGCGGGCCTTGAAAACAAGGCTCGCCTCGTCGCCCTGAACAAGGTGGATCTGGCCGATGCGGAGCTGGCAAAAGGCTTTGCGGATGAACTGATTGAAGCAGGAGCGAGCAAGGTATTTCCCGTAAGCGGCGCAACTGGCGACGGTATTAACGAACTTCTCGATGCGGTATTATCCTACCTTCCTGATCGCACCGCGACCGAGCAGCCCGGAACTCTGCCGTCGGATGATGTTGATTCTCCCGAAGAAAAACCCTGGACCCCAATCTGACCTAGCATCCTTGCCAGTCAGGGCCTATCTGGCTCCCCATGCCAATTGAAACACTCGACGACTTTCGCAATCCCGAAATATGCCGCCGCCTGGTCATCAAGATCGGCAGTGCCCTGCTAGTTGATGGCGCAGGCCAGGTCCGCGTGGAATGGCTGCGCACCATCGTCAACGAAATCGTCACCGCGCAGGAGCGGGGGCAGGAAGTCGTTGTGGTCAGCTCCGGCGCGATTGCCATTGGCGGCAAGCAGTTGAACTTCACACATGGCGGCAGGCGTACGCTGGCGGAGGCTCAGGCCTCTGCCTCGGTTGGCCAGATTGCACTGGCTTCCACCTGGTCCGATTTGCTGACCGAAAGACGGCTGGTGGCCGCACAATTGCTGCTGACGCTTGATGATTTCGAGCATCGCCGCCGGTACCTGAATATCTCCGCCACGCTTCGCCGCTTGCTGAAATCCGGCGTCGTGCCTGTGGTGAATGAGAATGACACCATCGCGACAGGCGAAATCCGGTTTGGCGATAACGACAGGCTGGCTGCGCGCGTGGCACAGGCGTGCGATGCCGATGGCGTGATGCTGCTTACCGATGTCGATGGCCTGTACGATCGCCATCCCGACCATCCTGATGCGGAGCGTCTGGACGAAGTTCGCGGAGTGACTGATGAAATTCACGCCATGGCCGATGGCGGATCGGGTTCAGGCCTTGGTTCAGGCGGAATGACAGCGAAACTCCTGGCGGCCGAGATAGCAGAACGGGCCGGAATTGCGCTGGCGAGTATAGACGGCCAGCATGAAATGCCCATGGCGCGCGCGCTTGCCGGCCAGACAGGCACGCTGTTCCTGCCCAAGAGAGATGACACTGGCCGCCGAGCCTGGATTGGCGGACGTATGCGGTTTAACGGCGCGCTGACGGTGGACGATGGCTGTGTCGAGGCGCTGCAGAACGGCAAGAGCGTGCTGGCAACCGGCATTATCAAGGTGGAAGGCGAATTCGAGCGCGGCGACATCTTGCCGGTTTATGACGAGAGCCGCCGCATGATCGCCAAGGGTGTGGTGGAGTATGACTGGTCCGATGTTGCCTCGATCCGCGGTCATTCCAGTGAAGATCACGAGGAAATTCTGGGTCACACGCCACGCTCTGCGGTGATTCACAGGGATCATATGGTGTTGTTATGACACTAGCCGTCACTGGCGGCACCGGCTTCGTGGGCCAGGCCGTGCTCGACTTGGCAGGGACACAGAATCTGGCATTGAAGGCGTTGACGCGGCGTGTGCAGAAAAACCGCGCCTGCGTAACATGGGTTCGCGGTGATCTTGGCACGGCAGATGCGCTGGCTGACATGGTTAGCGATACGCAAGCCGTCGTCCATATCGCAGGTGTCGTAAACGCGCTGGACGCGGCCGGTTTTTATGAAGGAAACGTGGCCGGGACAGAGGCGGTTGTCAGTGCAGCGCGCAAGGCCGGTGTGAAGCGGTTCATCCACGTCTCCTCCCTTGCCGCAAGAGAGCCTGGCCTCTCCGACTACGGTCATTCCAAACGGCTTGCCGAGGAGGTTGTGCAAACCAGCGGGCTTGATTGGACAATCGTGCGCCCTCCCGCGGTCTACGGCCCGAGAGACACTGAGATACTCGAACTGTTCAAGACTGCGCGATGGGGATTTCTACCCATGCCGCCCGCTGGCCGGGCATCAATTATCCATGTTGACGATCTGGCCCGGCTGTTGCTGACGCTGGCTACGAACGGCGCGGACAGCCTCGCCCGGATTTATGAGCCGGACGACGGGCGCCAGGGTGGCTGGAGCCATTCGGAACTGGCGCATGCCATTGGCAGGGCCGTGGGAAAGCGGGTCTGGTCGCCCAACGTGCCGCGTTTCATTCTGCTGGGTGCCGCGCAAATTGACCGCGCCGTTCGTGGCAAAAAGGCCAAACTTACGCCGGATCGTGCGCAATACATGGCGCATCCCGATTGGGTAAGTGCGCCCGATCAGGCCGTGCCAAAAGGATTGTGGCAGGCAGAAATCGAGACAGAACTGGGGCTTGGCGAAACGGCGGGCTGGTACAGGCGAAACGACTGGTTGTGACCGTGGCATACCGTTAACGCGCGGTCATGCGATGATGGATCTACGCGCTAGTCTGGCGTAATCTTATCACGTCGACCTTTCAGGGGGCTGGAAGGTTCAGGGGGGAAATATCATGGCTAGACGCGTAAAGCCCGTGTCGCGGCGGTCGTTTGTCGCGCTGGTGAGTGGCGGTTTTGCTTCCACATTCATCAGCGCACCGGCAGCGGCACTGGCTCCACCGACAGCGATCCGAACGACCGCTCCGGCTATGGCCGCAGCGGGGTCACCGATTCCGACGATTCTGACCGGGTATACCATGGCCGGGGACGCGGATCGGGTTGAGGCTCTGGGTTTTCGCGCAGTCTAAATGAGCCGGACCGGATCTGTGCGTCCATTGTTTCCGGCACCCATTCTTGAGGCGGAAAAATGAGAAGCCAGTCCAGCCCGCAATTGGCAAGCGAGGCGTTGCAGATGCTGATAGCGCCGCTATCGGCAGAGCAGTTCTTCCGCGACTATCACGAGAAAAGCCATTTTCACGGTGCGGTGTCCCATACCGCGATGGAAGAGCTTTTGACCATCGATCGGATTGACGAGATCATTGCCGATAACGAGCTGCCCCCCAGTTCCATCGCGATGGCGAAATCGGGCCAATCGATCAATCCTGCCGAATATACCTTTGCCAACGAAGTGGTGGATCGCGGCGCGGTTCTGGACGGGTTTCGCGATGGATCGACAATCATCCTGCCGCAACTCCACCTTGCCGATGGCAAGCTTTACGAATTTTGCCTTTCGCTGGAGAAGGCATTTGGCGCGCGCACGCAAACCAATATCTACATGACTCCGCCGGGCGAACACGGGTTTGACGTTCATTACGACGATCACGATGTGTTCGTCCTGCAAGTTGCCGGTGCCAAAGATCGGGACATTTACGGCAGCCGAGAAAGCCTGCCCTATCGCGGCGAGAGCTTCCGCAAAGGCCATGACGATGTTGGTGAACTTGAGGCAGAGTTCTGTCTTGACCAGGGGCAGTGCCTCTACGTGCCGAGGGGCACAGCGCACAGGGCGCAGACGCCCGGTAGCGAACCCAGTCTGCACATCACGGTTGGCATACTGGTTCAGACATGGGCGGACTTTTTGCTGGAGGCAGTGGCGGAGGCGAGCCTGCGCATACCGGAACTGCGCCAATCGTTACCGCGCGACCTGTTTTTCGAGACTGAAAACCGCGATGCGTACATGGCGCAGTTCAAGCAGGCGGCCAGCGCAATTGTCGACAAAGCCAGTTTCGAGGCGAACCTGGCGGCCTTCTCCGGCAATTTCGTGCGGTCGCAGGGCGGGCGCGTGCGCGGCGGGCTGGCCGTGCAATTGCAGAATCGCATTAAATCAAGGTCGCTGGCGAAGTCCGATTTCACCGTGGATGATGCCGAGGAGCTGGATGACGTAATCGGGACGCTTGTTGCCTACGGCCTGCTGACGCGGGACTGACAGCGGGCTGTTACAGGAAGGGTTCGTAACCCTTCGGCAAATCGCCGTCATCGCCTTTCGGAGTGTTTGGCGAATGGATGCCGCACTCCGTCTTGTCCCAACCGCGCCAGCGCCCGGCACGTGCGTCCTCCCCCGGCAAAACCGTGCTGGTGCAGGGGGAGCATCCACCGGAGGGGTAGCCCAGCGCTTCAAGGGGATGACGGGGCAGGTCGTGTTCCTCGAAATAGACATCGAGATCGGCCTTGGTCCAGTCACCCAGCGGGTTCACCTTCATGCGCCCGTCTTCCACTTCGAAACGCGGCAGGTTCTGGCGGGTGTGCGACTGGAACGCCTTGCGTCCCGAAATCCAGCTGTCGAGTGATTGCTTGGCGCGCCGCATAGGTTCCACCTTGCGAATTTCGCAGCATCCATCCGGATCGTACGACCAGCGCATGCCGGTTTCGTCCTTCGCTTCAACCACCGCCAGATCGGGCTGAACGACACTGGCGTTGGTGAAGCTCAGAAGGTCTATCACCTGCTCGCGATAGGTGAGAGTTTCATCGAACATCTTGAGCGTGTCGACGAAGATGATCGGCACATGCCTGTTGGCCTGCGCAACCAGGTGCAGCAGCACGACGGCCTCGGTTCCAAAGCTGGATACCACACCGATGCGGCCCAGCGTATCCCCGGCCAGCAATTCGGCCAGCATTTGTGGCGCGGGCACACCGTCGAAACGGATGTTCAACGCGTCTGCATCTGCCTGCGTGAATGCGGGGGCCGTATCTATACGGTCTATGTTGCGGGCAGCTTCACCCATGCCGCAGCTTCCAGATGGGAACGGCCTGGTCGGCTGCGGGCTGGTAGACATGATCGTAACGGTCCAGCGCGGCTGCGGTATCGTCCTCGTTTATCCGGGCGTCGGGTGCGAAGGCATCGAAACCACAACGGCGCATGTAACGCAGTTGATCGACCAGCACATCGCCAACAGCGCGAAGCTCGCCGGCATAGCCGTGTTCGCGCATGATCCGCGCGGCAGAATAGCCACGACCGTCGGCGAAACTGGGGAAATTCACCTCGACAAGGCGCAGACGGGAAAGGTGCGGCAGAAGTTCGCGCACATTATCGCCCGGTTCAATCCGCACGGCTTCGGCGTCTGGCTGATCGAGGAAGGCATCCACGGTCACGGCGGCGATTCCTGCCTGTCCGTCACTGCGGAATCGCAGCTGCACATCGTCCCGGCCGGTGCCAAGATCCACGGTGTTGCGATCAGCCATAAAG
>JBASBA010000264.1:0-6046 GCA_049650885.1 Alteraurantiacibacter sp.
AGGGCAGCGCCGGAGCTTTTGTCGATATGGACCACATATTGGTTGCCGGGCTCGTATATCGCCTTGAACATGCGTTTGAATTGCTTGGGGTAGCGGTGAACGAGCAGAAAATAGGCAATCATTGGACGCACCTTGATCCGATCGTCCGGACACGGCTGCCTTGGGCCCGAGCCAGACGACTGCTTTTCCTGTCTCAGGAAAGCCAATCAAAGGAAGTTCTGATTGTGAAGAGACACCGCCAGACAGTATCGCGCTGAAAGCCAGCGAAACGGCGTATTCTCAAGATGGGTAACCGCTATGTCCGATGCAAGTGCAACGGGGCTGGGCAAATCAAAGGCGTGAGCGCCACTTCCCATTCCAATTCCCGCGATTCCCCTCTTTCTCCCCTTCACCCCTACCAAATGTCACACAGTGCGTTTACATGGGCCGCCACGAATCACCCGAGACATGAAGTGGCAACCCCAATGGAAATCCGCACCGGCCTGACTTTCGATGACGTGCTTTTGCAGCCCGCCGAAAGCAACATCCTGCCCTCGCAGGCCAGCACCAAGACGCAGCTGACCCGCGAGATCGGGCTGAACATTCCGATCATCTCATCCGCGATGGATACGGTGACCGAATCGGAAATGGCCATCGTTCTGGCGCAGCTGGGCGGGCTGGGCGTGCTTCACCGCAACCTGACGATTGACGAACAATGTGCTGCCGTGCGCCGTGTCAAGCGGTTTGAAAGCGGCATGGTCGTGAACCCCATAACCATAACGCCCGACGCCACGCTGGGCGATGCGCAGGCCTTGATGGACCGCCACAATATCAGTGGCATTCCCGTGGTTGCGCCCGATGGCAAGCTGGTGGGTATCCTCACCAACCGTGATGTGCGTTTTGCCGACAATCCCGGCCAGCCGGTGAAGGAATTGATGACGAGCGATAACCTCGCCACCGTCAGCGAAGCCGTGACCCAGCACGAGGCGCAAAAGATACTCCATCAGCGCCGGATCGAGAAGCTGCTGGTGGTGGATAGCAATTATCGCTGTGTGGGCCTGATTACCGTGAAGGATATCGAAAAGGCCGTGCTCAATCCCGACGCCACGAAGGACAAGGGCGGCCGCCTGCGCGTTGCCGCCGCCACCACCGTGGGTGACAAGGGTTTCGAGCGTACCGAAGCGCTGGTGGATGCCGAGTGCGATGTCATCATCATCGATACCGCCCACGGCCACAACAAGGCCGTTGGCGAAGCGGTGAACCGGGTGAAGAAGCTGTCCAACTCGGTGCAGGTGATCGCGGGAAACATCGCCACGGCCGATGCCGCGCGGTCCCTGATCAATTCAGGCGCGGATGCGGTGAAGGTCGGTATCGGACCCGGCTCCATCTGCACCACGCGCATCGTGGCAGGCGTAGGCGTGCCGCAGCTTACCGCCATCATGGATGCTGCAGGCGCGGCTGGCGATGTGCCGGTGATTGCCGATGGTGGCCTGCGCACCAGTGGCGATGCGGCAAAGGCGCTCGCCGCCGGTGCCTCCACCGTGATGATCGGCAGTCTGCTGGCGGGTACGGAGGAAGCTCCGGGAGAGACATTCCTCTATCAGGGCCGCTCGTACAAATCCTATCGCGGCATGGGCAGCGTGTCCGCAATGGCGCGCGGCAGTGCAGACCGCTATTTCCAGCAGGATATCAAGGATCAGATGAAGCTGGTGCCGGAAGGTATCGAAGGACAAGTGCCCTACAAAGGCCCTGCGCGAGACATTATTCACCAGTTAGTGGGCGGTATCAAGGCGGCGATGGGTTACACCGGCAGCGCGACGATTGCCGATCTGACGACCAACGCAAACTTCATCCGCATCACCAACGCAGGCCTGTCGGAAAGCCATGTGCATGATGTCAGCATCACGCGCGAGGCCCCGAACTATCCGACGCGGTAGAGTGCAATGATCGAACTGATCCCGGTCCTGTTGTTCCTGATGGAATGGCATCCTGATCGTCCGCGCGAAGTGCAGCTAACACGTGTCGAGCAGGTTTTTGCGAATGCGGAAGACTGCGAAGCTGCTGGCGTAAATTTAGTGGCTGAAATCATCGGCCGAGAAAGTGACGTTGATACCGTGATCGAATATTCCTGCCAGCCTGTCCCTCCGCGCGAGGAATTTGATATGATGTTCGAAGAAAATTTCGGCGGATCGGCGAAGTGACCCCCGCAGCCCGCGTTCAGGCCGCTATCGAGATACTTGATAGCATCATCGAAGCAGCCAAGGCCAATGGTGCCCCGGCAGACAGGCTGGTTGCCGAATGGTTCAGGAACCACCGCTTTGCCGGTTCCAAGGACAAGCGCGCCATCCGCGAGCATATTTATGATGCGATCCGCGCATGCGGCCCGATGCCTGCCACGGGCCGGCGTGCGATGCTGGGTCTGGTGAAGGAACAGACCGAGCTGCGCGAACTGTTCAACGGCGAGGGTTACGGCCCGCCCAAAATCGGGAAGAACGAGAAACCGGCAGAAGGCGGTATCGCACCCGAATGGCTTGAAGATCGCCTGATCGCTTCGGGGATCGGAAAGGATGAGGCCGCCGCGTTGCTATCGCGCGCGCCGCTGGACGTGCGGATCAACCGGCTGAAGGTGGCCGGCGAAGTGGAAGGTTTGCCCGAACACGGAGAGAGCCTTGCCTTGCCCGGCGCCTTGCGTTTTGAATCCGGCACCCAGCTTTCGAACTGGGAGGCCTATGATCAGGGACTGATCGAGGTGCAGGATCTGGGCAGCCAGATCGCCTGTTCCGCAGTGGGTGCGCAATCTGGTGAAACCGTGATTGATCTTTGCGCAGGCGCAGGGGGCAAAACTCTCGCGCTGGCAGCGGCAATGGCGAACGAAGGCACGCTGATCGCCGCCGATACCGACAAGCGGCGCCTGTCGCAGCTTGGCCCACGGGCAGAGCGCGCCAGCGCGCAGGTTTCCGAGACCGTGTTGCTAAATCCTGGACAGGAACTGGAAGCGCTGACTCACTGGCAGGGAAAGGCGGACCGCGTGCTGATAGATGCGCCATGTTCCGGCACCGGCACCTGGCGCCGCAATCCAGAGGCGCGCTGGCGCCTTTCGCAGGCGGAATTGATGCGGTTGACCCAGCTTCAATCGCGCCTGCTGGATATCGCTGCGCAACTGGTGAAGCCGGGCGGTTCCATCACCTATGTCACCTGCTCGCTGCTTGACGAGGAAGGGGCAGGGCAAGTCGCCGCGTTCCTTTCCGATCATTCCGATTGGCAGGCCCAATCCCTGGAACTTGCTTTGGGTACGGCGCGGGGGCCGGGTATGCGCCTGACACCGGCCCGCGACGGGACGGACGGATTTTTCATCGCACGTATATCTAAGGCGTGATACCAATCGGGCCAAATGGACGCATACCCCCCATCTTTTTCGTCCAGACTCAAGGAGTACGCCATGCGTTTTGGACCTGCCGCCGCCGCTCTTTCCCTCGCCCTTGCCGTGCAGGGAAGCATTGGATACGCGGGGGATTATCAGGTCGATCCACGGGCGCAGGCGCTGGTCGTCGAAGGGCGCACAGCCTTGCAAATGGGTGAAACACAAAGCGCCATTGATGCATTCGAAGCCGCTTTGGCCATCGATCCCGGCTATACTGGTGTTTACATAGAACTGGCCCATGCGGCGCGTGTGGAAGGATTGCAGGGCAAGGCCATTCACTTTTACCGCGAGGCGCAGGAACGCGATCCTGAAAACCTCGCCGCCATTACGGGTGAGGGGGAGGCGCTGGTAGAGAAGGGCGCACTTACAGCTGCGCGCGAGAATCTGGACCGGCTGGAAAGCCTTTGCGGCGCCGATTGCATGGAAACCACGCAGCTCGCCGCCGCTATCGACCGTGGCCCGCCGGTATTGACCGCCGAGGCCCTATCTTCCGATGAAGAGGTTACGCAGAATTGAGCGTAGTCAGATTTTGCCTTTGAAGCCTTCGACGACAGTTTCGTAGATCCCGCGTTTGAAAGGCACGATCAGCTCCGGCAAAAGGTCGGGATCGACCCATTTCCATTCGCAGAATTCAGGGTGCTTGTGCGCCTCAAGATCGATATCGGCATCCACGCCGTTGAAGCGCACCAGATACCAGACTTGGCGCTGACCCTTGTATTTGCCTTTCCACAACTTGCCCTGCAATTCTGCGGGCAAATCGTAATACAACTCATCCTCCAGCCGGTGAACGATCTCCACGTCGGAGGCCGTAACGCCGGTCTCCTCGCCAAGTTCGCGCAGCATGGCTTCGTCAAGGTTTTCACCCTCGTCAACGCCGCCTTGTGGCATCTGCCACCAGTCGCCTTCCTTGTTGTCGATCCGCTTGCCGACAAAGGCATCTCCGGCAGCGTTGATCATCATCGTGCCAACACACGGGCGATATTTCAGGCGGTCTGGTCTGGTCATCGCTATCGCTTAGTGTGGTGGACACGCGAATTCCAGCCATTGCGGAGCAGACAGAAAAACTTGATTGTCTCCGGTGGACAAGGAACCTAGGTCGCCACTTAACGCTGGGGACTTACTTCCCCAATGCCCCAAAGGCGTGCGGCAGAAAGAGTTTTACATGGCGACACAGACGGCTGGAAATCAGGCCGAGACACAAAAACTGGACTCGATGGTGGTCCGCTTCGCGGGCGACAGCGGCGACGGTATGCAGCTGACAGGTGGCCAGTTCACCCTGTCCACCGCGCTGGCGGGCAATGATCTTGCAACTTTCCCCGATTTCCCCGCTGAAATCAGGGCACCGCAAGGCACGCTTTTCGGCGTCTCGGCATTCCAGATCAACTTTGGCAGCCGCCAGATCAACACCGCTGGCGATGCGCCGGATGTGCTGGTGGCGATGAACCCGGCGGCGCTGAAGGTGAACCTCGATTCGCTTAGCCCCGGCAGCCTGATCATCGCCGACAGCGGTGCCTTTACAAAGCGTAACCTGGAAAAGGCGCATTATGACTCCAACCCGCTGGAGGATGGCAGCCTTGCCAAGTTTGACCTGCTGGCCTTCGACATTTCGGAGCTGACGATCGAGGCGGTGAAGCCCTATGGTCTCGGCAACAAGGATGCGCTGCGTTCCAAGAACATGTGGACGCTGGGCCTGGCGCTTTGGATGTTCGATCGTCCGCGTGATCCGATCCACGAATGGCTGAAAGACAAGTTCAAGTCCAAGCCGGATATCGCCGATGCCAACATCGCCGCGCTGGATGCCGGCCACGCCTATGGCGAAACGGCGGAGCTTTCCGGCCCGCTGAAGCAGGTGGCCATGGACCCAGTCGCGTCAGAGCCGGGCCTGTATCGCACCATAACCGGGGCGGAGAGCGTTTCGCTTGGCCTGGTAGCTGGCGCGCAATTGGCCGAACTGCCGATGTTCTTCGGCGGATATCCGATCACTCCTGCCAGTGCGATTTTGCATCATCTGGCGCGGCTGAAGGAATTCGATGTCACCACTTTCCAGGCTGAGGACGAGATCGCGGCGATCTGCTCTGCCATCGGTGCAAGCTATGCGGGGCAACTGGGTGTCACCAGCTCTTCCGGTCCTGGCATTGCGCTGAAGACAGAAGCGATGGGCCTTGGCATCATGGTGGAACTGCCGCTGGTGATCGTGAACTCGCAGCGCGGCGGCCCCTCTACCGGCCTGCCCACAAAGACAGAGCAGAGCGATCTCTACCAGGCCGTTTATGGCCGCAATGGCGATGCGCCGATGCCGGTTATCGCTGCGCGCAGCCCTGCCGATGCCTTCGATGTTGCCATCGAGGCGTGCCGGATCGCCACGCAATACATGACGCCGGTCATGCTGCTGACAGACGGCTATATCGCGAATGCGGCAGAGCCGTGGAAGGTGCCCGATCCCGCATCGTATGATCCGTTTCCCGCAAAATTCATGGACAGCCTTCCAGCGGGGGAGGAATTCATGCCTTATCAGCGCGATGCAAAGGGCGCGCGCCCATGGGTGAAACCGGGAACGCCTGAGCTGATGCATCGTGTAGGCGGTATCGAAAAGCACGAGACGACGGGCAATATCGATTATTCACCCGACAATCATCAGCGTATGAC
>JBASBA010000265.1:0-3315 GCA_049650885.1 Alteraurantiacibacter sp.
CCCCACGACCACGCAGATCCTGCCGGTCCCCGCGCCAGAGACGGTGGCCGAATCGGATGCCGTGGTGGAATACGAGCCGGACGAGGAAGCCATCCTCGAAGACCTGCTGCCGCGTTACATCAAGACCCAGTTGTTCGGCGCATTGCTGGAACGCGAGGCTTCCGAACAGGGCGCCTCGATGACCGCGATGGACAATGCCACCCGCAACGCTGGCGATCTGATCGACAAGCTGACCATCCAGTATAACCGCAGCCGCCAAGCCGCGATTACGACTGAACTGATTGAAATTATTGCGGGCGCCGAAGCGCTCTGATCCGGAAAGATATTTTTGTGAAAATTACTCCTCTCATCCTTTGCCTGCCATTTCTGGCGCTTGCCGCCTGCAGCGAAGAACCTGCGCCCGTGCCTGCGCCAACCGAAACGGTAGAGGCCGAGCCTCTCGTTTCTCTTCCCGCGCCGGACGAAACGCTGTTTGCCGAACTGCATGCAGAAACCTGCCCCGATGCCGAGACCGTCAGCACTTCCTTTTGCCAGCGCGCCATGGGTGCCGCGACCGCTTCGTGCGAATTTGGCCTCGGTGACGACGAAGTTCTGCGCAATGACGCGACCCTTGAAGTCAGCGAAACAGGCGATGCCTGGGTAATCGCCGACGCCGAAGCGGTTTGCGCAATCTAAACGACCCCGATACGTTAAACCGAACCAGACACTTTTCTGACGCCACAGGATACCAATCATGGCTACCGCACCTGCTCTCAACCAGACCACCAACGGCTCCATCGCCCAGGTCATCGGCGCTGTCGTCGACGTGACCTTTCCCGGTGAGCTGCCCGCAATTCTCTCCGCTCTGGAGACCAAGAACGGCGATAACACGCTCGTTCTGGAAGTGGCCCAGCACCTGGGTGAAAACACCGTTCGCACAATCGCGATGGACGGCACCGACGGCCTGACGCGCGGACAGGAAGTTATCTCCACCGGACAGCAAATCAACGTACCGGTCGGCCCCAAGACACTGGGGCGGATCATGAACGTGATCGGTCAACCGATCGACGAGCTTGGCCCTATCGGTGCCGAGATGACCATGCCGATCCATGCCGAGGCACCGGAATTTGTCGACCAGTCGACCGAAAGCGATATCCTCGTCACCGGCATCAAGGTGATCGACCTTCTCGCGCCTTACGCAAAGGGCGGCAAGATCGGCCTGTTCGGCGGCGCGGGCGTGGGCAAGACCGTGTTGATCCAGGAACTGATCAACAACATTGCCAAGGGCCACGGCGGCGTGTCCGTCTTCGCCGGCGTGGGTGAGCGTACCCGCGAAGGTAACGATCTCTACCACGAATTTCTCGACGCGGGCGTCATCCAGAAGGATGAGAACGGCGTCGCCACATCGGAAGGTTCCAAGGTTGCGCTGGTGTTCGGCCAGATGAACGAGCCTCCTGGCGCGCGTGCCCGCGTGGCACTGTCCGGCCTGACGATGGCGGAATACTTCCGCGACGTAGAGGGCCAGGACGTGCTGTTCTTCGTGGACAACATCTTCCGCTTCACGCAGGCCGGTTCCGAAGTGTCCGCCCTGTTGGGCCGTATTCCTTCGGCCGTGGGCTACCAGCCTACCCTGTCCACCGATATGGGCAACCTGCAGGAGCGCATTACCTCCACCAACAAGGGTTCGATCACCTCGGTGCAGGCCATCTACGTTCCTGCCGATGACTTGACCGACCCTGCGCCTGCAACATCCTTTGCCCACCTTGACGCAACTACCACGCTGAACCGCGCCATTTCCGAGCTGGGCATCTACCCGGCTGTGGATCCGCTCGACAGCACAAGCCGCGTGCTGGAACCCCGTGTTGTGGGTCAGGAACATTACGAGACGGCTCGCCAGGTTCAGGAAACGCTGCAGAAGTACAAGAGCCTTCAGGATATCATCGCAATTCTGGGCATGGACGAGCTTTCCGAAGAAGATAAGCTGACGGTGCAGCGCGCCCGCAAGATCCAGAAGTTCCTGTCACAGCCGTTCCATGTGGCGGAGGTGTTCACCAACATCCCCGGCAAGTTCGTGCAGCTGGAAGACACGGTGAAATCGTTCAAGGCCGTGGTAGAGGGTGAATATGACCACCTGCCGGAGAGCGCTTTCTACATGGTTGGCGGCATCGACGAAGCCGTCGAAAAAGCCCAGAAGATGGCTGAGGACGCCTAAGTAAAATGGCACTGCACTTCGAACTCGTTACTCCGTCCAAGCTAGTCCGCTCCGAGGATGTCCACATGGTGGTCGTTCCCGGTGCGGAGGGCGAGTTCGGTGTGCTGGAGGGCCATGCGCCCTTCATGTCTACCATTCGCGACGGAGCGGTTCAGGTTTACAAGACCGAAGGCGGCACGCCTGAGAACATCGAGGTGCGCGGCGGCTTTGCCGAAGTGGGCGATAACGGCCTGACCGTGCTTGCCGAGCATGTAGAGGACTGACCCTGAAAGCGAGTGGATCAGGTTTGGCTGGCCACGTCGGTAGCTTGATGAACCTGGCATCCCTCCGGGCACTTCTTGCCGCGCCCTCCCTTGCATTGGCCCTCACATCCTGCGTCGATAACAGCCAGGATATTCATTACGTCCCCACGCCGCCAGCCGTGGTGGACGAGATGCTGCGCCTGGCGCAGATAGAGGACGGCGATGTTCTCTACGATCTTGGCTCTGGCGATGGCCGCATCGTGATCGCCGCGGCGCGCGATTATGGCATCAGGGCCGTAGGCATCGAAATCGACGACGCATTGTTGGAAGAATCCCGCGAGAATGCGCGCGAGGCTGGCGTTTCGAATCTGGTGGAATTCCGCAAGCAAGACTTGTTCGAGACCGACCTGAACGAAGTAGACGTGCTGGCAATCTACCTTGGTTCCACGCTGAACCTTCGCCTTCGCCCGCATATCATGGAGCAGATGCAACCCGGTTCGCGGGTGGTCAGCCAATCCTTCGCCATGGGTGGATGGATTCCCGATGTCGAAAAAGTCGTCGAAAACCACAATGTCTTTAAATGGACCGTGCCGGAGCAGTTTATCGACGGCTTCCCCAACGTTCTGCCGGACGACGCGGCCGATTGAGGCTTACTAAGAAATCGTGGTTACGTGGCGATTTGGACCATTGTCACGGTCTCAACCTCGTCGCCCTTACCGTGTTTTTCGTATCGTGCGGGTCGGCGCCTGAAAATCCGCCGGCTTATCGGCCACCCAACGCACGAATTTTTCCACCTCGTCCCGCGCCAGCAGCGGTTCTCTCGCGCCGTTCATCCGGGCAAGCTCGGCATTGGTGACATGCGCGTGAATAGTGCGATGGCAG
>JBASBA010000266.1:0-2255 GCA_049650885.1 Alteraurantiacibacter sp.
CCACCTAAATTGAGGACGTAGCCCTCACTCAACCGAGCCACCAAGTGCAGCCGTTCAACCCCCACCAGGCCCATGCTGGTGCAATGGCGGCGGGCCGCTGATGTCGGCCGCATCCCCGCCAGAACCCTTTTGCTCCCACTCGATCCGGTAGAGATCGAAGCGGCGGTCTGCCAGGTTGCGGACGGTTCCCTCTGCGCGGGCCCATGCAAGGTCTGCCAGGTTCACGTCGCTGATGGTCAGCGTTTCCACGTTTTCGGTGGCCTCGGCGGCAATACCATCGCGGGCGAAGGGGAAATCGCAGGGCGTCAGGATGCAGCTTTGCGCGTACTGGATATCCATGTTCGCCACATTGGGCAGGTTGCCCACGTTGCCGCTCATCACGATATAGCACTGGTTCTCGATGGCACGGGCAGCGGCGCAATAGCGCACACGCATGTAGCCCTGACGGCTATCGGTGCAAAAAGGCACGAAGATGATCCGGGCGCCTTCGTCGGCCAGACGGCGGGCCAGCTCGGGAAATTCGCTGTCGTAGCAGATCAGCACGCCCACGGGGCCGCAGTCAGTCTGGATCACATCGACGGAATCGCCGCCACGGATGTTCCACCAGTATGCCTCGTTCGGGGTTGGGTGGATTTTCTCCTGCTCGTGCGTAGAGCCATCGCGCAGGCATACCATCGCCACGTTGTGGATGTCGCCATCCTCCATGCGCGTGGGGTGGGATCCGCCGATGATGTTGATATTGTATTTCAGCGCCATGTCGCTCAGCGCCTTGCGGATGCGCGGTGTGTATTCGGAAAGCCGTTCGATGCTTTCCATGGGGGACAATTCCTCTTCCTCCGCACTGAGCAGCATCAGCGTGAAAAGTTCGGGAAACAGGATGAAGTCCGATTCGTAATCGCTTGCCACGCCTACGAAATATTTTACCTGGCGCATGAATTCGTCGAAGTCCTGCACGGCGCGGGCCTGCATCTGGCAGGTGGCCACGCGCACGTTCTCCACCCCGCGGGGCACGCGCGCTTTGGGGCTGGCCTCCTGATCCACGAAAGGGTTGCGCCACACCATGTGTGTGGCAAATGCGCGGCTGCGCTTGTCCTCTGGCAGGTAATTGGGAAGGATGCCGAGCGGCTCGAACCCGTTGGCCAGCTGAAAACGCAGCACGGGATCGTGAATTTTGCCCTGTATTACCTTGTCGAGGTAATCTTCCGGTCCCTCCACGCGGCGCCAGCTTTTTGACAAATTGGGCATACGCCCGCCAAAGACGATCCCCTTCAGCTCAAGCCGTTCTGCCAGCTTGCGGCGCTCTTCATACAGACGTCGGCCGATGCGGGTGCCGCGTGTTTTCGGATCGACGCACAGTTCGTAGCCATACAGCCAGTCACCCTTGGGATCGTGGCGACTGCCATAGCCCTTGCCGGTGATCTCGTCCCAGCCATGCGGGCGCAGGGCCTTGTCGCCGCCGATCCGCATGGAGGCGCAATAGCCGATCAGCTTGTCATCGAGGAAAGCCACAAAGCAACCCTCGCGGTAGTTGTTCAGCTGTCCGCGTATCTCGCTTTGGGTATAGGGGACGAAATCTTCGTACACCCGCTTGGCAAGTCCGGCGATCTTGCGGATATCGCCGATTTCTGCCTGGCGAACTTCGAGACGGGCCTTGCTGCTCATTCGAATACCTTCTGCGCCTGTTAACTGGCCCCGATTCTGGATAGCGAAGCGCATCGACGTGCCATGCAGCGGGTGAAAGGACTAGTAACCGCAAGGGGTCTTGATCCGACCCGCCGCCATAGATTCCAATAGATTTGCCGCCGAGGACAAGCTCACGACAAAGGCGTAACTTGCGGCACCGACCAAACAGGCCGGTGCCCCGATGTTACGTTAGGCCAGACCCTGTTTCTTCATTTCGGTTTCGAGGCCCTCAACGATGGCTTCGAAGAACTGTTCGGTCGTCATCCAGCTCTGGCTGGGGCCGATCAGCAGGGCGAGATCCTTGGTCATCTTGCCGTTCTCGACACAGGAGATGCAGACCTTTTCCAGCGTTTCGGCGAAGGCGACCACATCGGGTGTGTTGTCGAAGCGGCCACGATACATCAGTCCGCGCGTCCAGGCGAAAATGCTGGCGATGGGATTGGTGGAGGTTGCCTTGCCCTGCTGGTGCTGGCGATAGTGGCGCGTCACGGTGCCGTGAGCGGCTTCGGCCTCAACGGTCTTGCCGTCAGGCGTCATCAGAACGGAGGTCATCAGGCCGAGCGAGCCAAAGC
>JBASBA010000267.1:0-2947 GCA_049650885.1 Alteraurantiacibacter sp.
GGCCAGGGCCATTTCCTCCAAACGCGATGCGTCGAGGGGTTTTTTCTGCCGGTTGGGGCGTTTTCGCACTTGTGAATTGCGGTCCATCGGCCTTATTCGTGCCACACTTCCTGTCAAATGGGAAAGATTGACGCGGTGTCGATGCAATTGTCGGCGCCGCGATTGCTATTCGGGAGGCGCCACAAGCGCGCGCGATAAGGGGTAACCCAAAGCACTTATGACTGACCTCACACCGACGCCCAACGATTGTTCACTGCCACGCCGCAGATCCGATTTCGCCACGTTCAACGAGGCAATCGATTATGCAGCGCGCAGCGAAAAGGGCCTGAATTTCCACGATATGCGCGGCGCGCTGCAACGCGTTTATCCCTATTCCGAAATGCGTAAAGATGGCGTTGCAGATGCCTATCGACTGATCGACATGGGCATCGCCAAGGGCGATCGCGTGGCACTGGTGGCGGAAACCGGCCCCGAATTTGCCGCGCTGTTCTGCGCCTGCATCTATGCCGGGGCATGGCCCGTTCCGCTGCCCCTGCCCACCACATTCGGTGGGAAGGAAAGCTATATCGATCAGCTTTCGGTGCAATTGCAAAGCTCCGACCCGAAGATTCTTCTCTACCCGGCAGAAATTGCCGAGATGGCAGCCGCCGCCGCGGATCGCCAGGGTTGCGAGGGCATGGACTGGGTGACCTTTGGTGAGCGTGATGCGCCTGAAGTGGAATTGCCCAAGGCCGGTCCCGACGACATCTGCTACTTGCAGTATTCCAGCGGCTCCACACGCTTCCCCACCGGGGTTGCGGTGACGCACAAGGCCTTGCTGCACAATCTGTTCGGCCATGCCGACAGCATGGATATCGGCTATAACGACCGCGTGGTCAGCTGGCTGCCGTGGTATCACGACATGGGCCTTGTCGGCTGCTTCCTGTCGCTGATCGCCAATCAGGTGAGCGTGGACTACCTCAAGACAGAGCATTTTGCCCGCCGCCCGCTGGCATGGCTTGATCTGGTCAGCCGTAACGAGGGGGCAACGCTCAGCTATTCGCCCACCTTCGGCTATGACATTTGCGCGCGGCGCGTTTCCAGCCAGACCAATGTGGCCGAACGGTTCGACCTGTCGCGCTGGCGCCTTGCCGGCAATGGCGCGGACATGATCCGGCCCGATGTGATGCAGAATTTCGTCAACGCCTTTGGCGATGCCGGCTTCAACGCCAGTGCATTCACGCCCAGCTATGGCCTGGCCGAAGCCACTTTGGCGGTTACCGTCATGCCGCCGGGCGAAGGCATCCAGGTGGAGCTGGTGGAGGAGGAGCGTCTTTCAGGCACCCGCCGCGATCTTTCCCGTCCCGCCCGCTACCGCGCCATCGTCAACTGCGGCAAGCCGCTGAAAGACATGGAAGTCGAGATCCGTGGCGAGAAGGACGAGGCCAAGGGCGATCACCAGATCGGCAAGGTCTGGTGCCGCGGTCCCAGCGTGATGCATTCCTATTTCCGCAACGAGGAAGCGACGAAAGAATGTCTCGTTCCGAGTGAAGACGGGAAAGGGGACTGGCTGGACACAGGTGACATGGGTTATCTGGCCAATAATTACCTGTTCATCGTGGGCCGCGCGAAGGACATGATCATCATCAACGGCAAGAACCACTGGCCGCAGGATATCGAATGGGCGGTGGAACAGCTTGCCGGCTTCAACCACGGTGACATCGCCGCCTTCTCCGTCGAGACGGAGAACGGCGAGGAAGCGCCTGCCGTGCTGGTGCATTGCCGCGTGTCCGACCCCGATGAACGGGTGAAGCTGCGTGACCAGATCGCGGACAAGGTGCGTTCGGTCACCGGAATGAATTGCGTGGTGGAACTGGTGCCCCCGCGCACCCTGCCGCGCACGTCATCGGGCAAGCTGAGCCGAGCCAAGGCCAAGAAGCTGTACCTGTCGGGCGAGATCGAACCGATCGAGGTTGCCGCGTAAGGGCCTAGCCCAGCAGCAGCACGCCCAGCACGAACAATAGCGCCAGCAGGCTGACGGCCCACACATAGGTGCGCACCTTTGGCACGCCTGCCCAATACAGCGGCAGGTAGATCAACCGCGCGCCCAGCCACACCCATGCGGCGGTAGCGGTAAGGTCACTCGCCTTGCCTGCCAGCACCACGCCGCCCAGCGCGATGATCGCCAGCGGCAGGGTTTCAAGGAAATTGCCGCGCGCACGATCCAGCCTTCCGGCGATATCGTTCAGCGGCTTCGTATCCTCGTCACGCGCGCCCATGTTCCAATCAAGACCATATTGCCTGGTCTTGAAATGGGTGGCGGTGAAGATGTGCACCAGCAGCAGGATGCCCGAAAGGGCAAGTACGGTGAGTTCGGCGGGCATGTCTGGCATTTATCTATCGCTCCCTGGAGATGACCAGCTAACCATTACCGGGTCATAGCCGTTCCCGCGCTCCTGCGCAGTGATCGCGATATTGTGGTGAGAGAATGCGTTGCGCACGGCGGCCACTGCTTCGGCAGAGCCGGTGACGGTAATGGGCAGGCCAAGGCGACCTTGCGCCCACACGGCAAGGGCGACGGCCTGCTTGCCTTGCGATGTCAGCACCCAGCTTGCCGGCCCATCATCATCATCGGACGGCACCTGTTCAAAGGTGATTTGCGGAAGTGCCCGCAATGGCGGGGTAAGGCGGATATCCCATTCCGGTTCGGTCGCGTCGATGCGCCGCTCCAACTCGGCATAAGCGCCAAGGGACGCGCCATCCAGCGGGCGAGCGGTGACCAGCGCGCGGCGTCGTTCGCGGTCAACCGTCACCTCGTCCACCGGCACACCGGCCAGCAACGACAGGCGTTCGGCGATATTCTTCGCCTGCTCCATTGCGGCCTGCTCCTGTGCGCGGGCCTGCGTCAGTTGCGCCTCTTCCGCAGCCTGCGCGCTGGTGCCCACGCGCAGCTGGGTAAGCGAGACGT
>JBASBA010000268.1:0-6225 GCA_049650885.1 Alteraurantiacibacter sp.
CCCGCCGCTGCCGATGCGCTGGATATTCCGATCATCGCCAGCGGCGGCATTGCCGATGGTCGCGGCCTTGTTGCTGCCCTGGCCCTGGGCGCGGAGGGCGTGAATATGGGCACGCGCTTTCTCGCCACGCAGGAATGCGATATCCACGCCAATGTGAAGAACCGCATCGTCTCCAGCAGCGAGCGTGACACCAATCTGATCTTCCGCAACCTGCACAACACCGCGCGCGTCGGCAAGAACAGCGTCTCTGACGAGGTGGTGGACATCCTTTCAAAACCCGAAGCCGAATTTCAGGATGTCGCCCATCTTGTTGCAGGTGCGCGCGGCAAGAACGTGATGGAAGAGGGTGATCTGGACAACGGTCTTTACTGGGCCGGTATGGCGCAGGGCCTGATCCATGATGTGCCCACCGTGGCGCAGCTTGTTTCGCGCATCATGCAAGAGGCGCAAAGCGTCAGCGCATCGCGTCTGCCCGGATTGCTGGCGTGAGCGGATTTGCGACCAGGATTTCCCGCGATGGCGAACTGTTGATCGGGCCCTGGCGAAAGCCGCGCCAGATGCTGTCTGCACAATCGGTTTCCGGCAATGCCTCGATCCACGATGATGGCACGGCGAAGCAATTGGGGTTTTCCGGCGGCACCATCGAAGGGCCAACGCATTTCTCCCAGTTCGAGCCGCTGGCCGAAGCGATCTGGGGCAGCGAAGGGGGGCGCACGGGATGTATCTCCGCGCATTACCGCGCGCCTGTTTTTGAAGGAGAAGCGGTTCGGGCGATTGCCACCCTTTCAAAAGACCGCCCCGATTTCGCGACTATCCGCATGGAAAAGGAAGACGGCACTGAAGTGCTGACAGGCTCCTTGTCAATGGGTGAGGATGCGCCGCAAAGCGCGCTGCGAGCACGGCTGGCGGGTCTTGATCCCCTTTCGAAGCCGGTGCTGGAGGCAGATGTGCCCGTCGGTGCGCGAACTTCGCGCATACCCGTCATCATGGGGCACAATACGCACATGGGCGATCTGTACCCCTTCACCCTGGCAGACAAGCTGGCCGTGATTACGGAGCCTAACGAGCGGTTTGGCGAAGAACTGCCATTTGAAATGATCTCTGTCCTCGCCAATGCGAAGGCCGATGTCGAACCTTTCGCGGTTCGCCGCCCCAGCGTGGGCCTGTTCGCAGATCAGGAAATCCGCCTGCATGACGGGCCGCTGAAAGTGGGCGAGTCCTACGAGGTGAAGCGCGTGGTGATTGCGCGCACCGGCAGCCGCAAAACGGAATCGCTGTGGACGCAGTATCGCATCTATCCCGCAGGAGAGAGCCGTCCGGCGGCAACCATGCTGTTGAACCTCGCCACATTGAAGGCGAGCTATCCCGATTTCGAGGCCGATGCCAAGGCGATGTATGGAGACAATTGCGATGCCTGACTTTCAAACGCTGGACCTGACGATCGACAATGGCCTTGCCATTGCGACGTTCAACCGGCCGGACGCAATGAACACCTTCAATCCCGCGATGATCCGCGATTTGCTGGCGCTGTTCGATCAGACCGACGCGGATGACGCGGTGCGCGCTGTTATCCTGACAGGTTCAGGCCGCGCATTTTGCGCAGGCGCCGATCTGAAAAGCGGTGGCGACACGTTCAACTACGAAAAACGGCAGGGCCGCGAAGACATCGGCGGGGAAAGCCGCGATGGCGGTGGTATCGTAACCCTGCGCATTTTCCGCAGCCTGAAACCCGTGATCGCAGCCTCCAACGGGGCGGCCGTTGGAATCGGGGCAACGATGCAGTTGCCGATGGATTGGCGCATGGCCGCGCATGATTCGCGCTATGGCTTTGTATTCTCCCGCCGCGGTGTCACGCCGGAGGCATGTTCCGGCTGGTTCCTGCCGCGTATCGTAGGCATGGCCAAGGCGCTCGACTGGACCTTCTCGGGCCGCGTTTTCAATGCGGAGGAAGCGCTGGCCGCCGGGCTGGTGCAGTCGCTGCACACGCCCGATGCCCTGCTTGATGCAGCAAAGGAAAAGGCACTGGAGATGACATCGTCTTCTGCGCCCGTCTCTGTCGCGCTGGCGCGCCGGTTGATGTGGCAGGGCCAGACGATGGCACACCCCATGGATATGCACCGGGTGGACAGCCGCGTTTTTGCATCGCGTGGTCGATCCACCGATGTTCGTGAAGGGATCGCCGCCTTCAAGGAAAAGCGCGAGGCGGATTATCCCGATGACGTTTCAGCAGACTTGCCGCCGATGGACTGGGCGCAGGAACCGCCGTTCGAGTGAAACTGCTTCGATCCGGCCCTGCCCCGCGTCCCACTCCATCTCTCGGGACGCGGGCAAGGCCGGGCGAATGGGGGCCAGGGCGCAAACTTTGGCCCCCAACACCTTGATATAAGGACGATAGTGCATGACGCCGGATACATCTGCCCAGAACGCTCCAATACGCGTGCTTCCCGCCAAGGCAAACTTCGTGCTGGCAATGCTGCTGCTGGTGTATATCTTCAATTTCCTTGATCGGATGATGCTGTCTATCCTGGCGGCGCCTATCCAGGCCGACCTGGGCATTTCGGACAGCGAGATGGGATTGCTGGGCGGGCTCGCCTTCGCGCTGCTGTATTCCACGCTTGCCGTTCCACTGTCTGCCGTGGCAGATCGCACCAGTCGCAGCTGGATCATCACCATTGCACTGGTGCTGTGGAGCGGATTTACCGCGCTGTGCGGCATGGCGCAGAATTTCTGGCAGATATTTCTCGCCCGCGTGGGCGTGGGCATTGGCGAGGCGGGCGGCGTTGCACCCAGCTATGCCATTATCGGCGATTACTTTCCGCCGCGCCGCCGCGCCACCGCGCTGGCAATCTATTCGCTGGGGATCCCTATCGGCAGCGCCATCGGCGTGATGGGCGGCGGCTGGATCGCATCGACGGTGGATTGGCGCGTGGCATTTTTCGTCATGGGCGGGCTGGGCATTCTCATCGCCCCATTGTTCAAATGGATCGTGAAGGATGTCCCGCAAGAGGATGACGCAGATACCGCCGCACAAGGCGGGCACTCCATATCGCAGGTGGCCCGCATTCTGGCGAAAAAGCCATCCTTCTGGTTCATGGCATTCGGCGCTGCTTTCAGCTCCATGCTGGGCTATGGCATCGGGTTCTGGAAGCCGAGTTACATCCTGCGCACATTCGACATCGGTCTGTGGGAAACATCGCTGTTCATCGGCGGCGTCCTTTTGATCGGCGGCGTATCGGGAATGCTGGCTGGTGGCGCGCTGGCAGACAGGATGGGCGCCAAGAAGGCGTGGTATCCCCGCCTTCCCGCCATCGCCTTCATCATCGGCGGCCCCATTTACGCCGCTGGCGTGCTGACCGATAATCTGGTGCTGGCTTTCTTCCTGTTCCTGATCCCGCAAGGGCTGGCTTACGTCTGGCTTGGCCCGATCCTGACAGCGGTTCAGCATCTGGTTGAGCCCAAGGCCCGCTCTACTGCGTCGGCGCTGTTCCTGCTCATCAACAACCTCATCGGGCTTGGCGGCGGGATATACGCTCTAGGCGCCATTTCCGATGCCTATGCGCCAATTTACGGGGACGAGTCGCTGCGCATCTCCATCCTGACGGTGCTGCCGATGTATTTCGTGGCGGGCGTGCTGATGCTGCTGGCATCGCGCACGATCACGAAGGACTGGGTGGAAGAGGTGTAATTAAGCCGCGCGGGAGCGGGCGCTTACAGGTCTGGCAGCGATTGTTCTGCAAAGCCCCAACCCGCCAGCGTCTTGCTGCCGGCACGGTCCACCAGCCGCTTTGCATCGTCGATCGAGAATTGCTTGGCATCGTCCATTTTCTTCAGCTCGTTCCACCCGACAGGCACCGCCACGTGCGCGCCCGAACGTGCGCGGGCGGAATAGGGCAGCACTGCGGTGCTACCGCGCTGGTTGCGCAGCCAGTCGATGAAGATCTTTCCCTTGCGCTTTGCCTTGCTCATGGTGGCGGTAAAGCGGTCCGGCTCGGTCAGGCTCAGCGCCTCGGCAAAGCGGCGGGAGAAGTCCTTGTGCGCCGCCCAGGAATGGCCGGGCGTCAGCGGCACCACCACGTGCACGCCCTTCCCGCCCGACAGCATGGCGAAACTTACCAGCCCGATATCGGAAAGACGTGCCCTTATGTCGCGCGCGGCCTGTTTGACATCGCCGAAATCCAGCCCCTCATCGGGGTCCAGATCGAACACCATCCTGTCGGGCAGTTCCACATCATTCGTGCGCGATCCCCAGCCGTGGAATTCGATGGTGCCCATCTGCACGCATTGCAGGATACCGCGCGCATCTTCGAGATACAGGTAATCTTCCGTTCCTCCGTCCTTCTCCTGGATGGGCACGCTGTGCACCGCATGGCCGAATGCGCCGCTATCGTGTTTCTGGAAGAAGCATTTCTTCGCGCGGCCTTGCGGGCACCGCACCAGGCTGGCGGGGCGACGGGCGGCGAACGGCAGCATGATCGGCGCGATTGCCTCGTAATAATCGGCAAGCTGCCCCTTGGTCTGGCCGCTGTCGGGAAACACCACCCTGTCGCGGCTGGAGATATTCACGCCACTGTCCGGCCTTGGCGTACTGGACGGTGTTTCGGGCTTCACCGATTTTGCAGGCTTGTCCCCGCGCAGGCCCAGATAGCTGCCGTGACGGATATTACCATCGGCGGTGAATTCGGCAAAGCCCACTTCGGCAACCAGTTTCGGGGTCAGCCACGTGACGCCGCGCGCATCGGCCTTCGACACCTCGACTGGCGCAGTTTTGCGTTCGAGGCGCCGCATCTTTGCCGCCAGCATATCCATCTCGTCTTCGGTGAAGCCGGTGCCGACCCGGCCCTTGTAGGCAAGGCTGCCATCCTCGTGCTGGGCCATCAGGAGAGAGGCGAAGGGTCTGCCTTTGGCCGAGCTTGCCTTCCAGCCGACGATCACGAATTCCTGCCGCCGCGTGCACTTTACCTTCACCCAGCCCTTCGATCGTGAATGGCGGTATGGGGCGTCGATCTTCTTCGAGATGATCCCTTCCTGCCCCGCACTGCACATCGCATCGAACAGTTTTTCGCCAGCGCCGATCACATGATCTGCCACGTGAACGGGGGGCTGCGCGGTGGCCAGCAGGGCCTCAAGCCGCTCCTTGCGTTCTATGTTGGAAACACTGGCCAGATCCTCACCCGCCAGTTCCAGCAGATCGAACGCGTAAAAGGCCAGCTTGTCGGACTTCGACTGGCTGCCGGTTCCGCGTTTCAGCACCTGTTGCAGGGTGGAGAAATCCGGATTGCCCTGCGCATCCATCGCCACGATCTCGCCGTCGATCAGGCTGGCGGGCAGGTCCAGTGCGGCAATCTTCTCGACGAGCGGGGCGAACTTGTCGGTCCAGTCCTTGCCGCTGCGGGTATAGACGCGAACCTTTGTGCCGCTGGCGGCGATCAGGGCGCGATAACCGTCGAATTTTATCTCGTGCATCCAGCCGTTGCCTGCGGGAACATCGTCCACCAGCGTTGCCAGTTGCGGCTTGCGGAACTTTGGCAGAGCGGCGCTTTTCCTTTTGCGCGTAGCTTTTGGCTTTGCCTTTGCTGCGTTGCGGGCGGATGCCTTTTCCATCTGCTCCAGAAAGGCATCGTCCTGCTTGTCCGCCAGCGGATATTCGCCGCGCTTGTCGGCCGCGATTTCTGCCATGGAGCGGCCCGTCAGAACGCTCGTCAACTCGCGCTCCACCAGCACGTCACCATCCTCGGCATGGTCGTCCTGCAATTTGCGCAGCAACCAGTTTTCCCGCTTCTCACCGGGCTTTTTCTTCAGCCGGATCAGCAGCCATTCGCCCTTCATTCGCGCGCCTTTGAGGGTGAAGTGCAGATGGCCTTCCTCGATGTCGCTGGCGCTTTTGCCCTTGATGGGGGCCCAGCGCCCGCGATCCCACAGCATAATCGTGCCGCCGCCATATTCACCCTTGGGAATGGTCCCTTCGAACTCGGCATAGGACATGGGATGATCTTCTGTGCGCACGGCCAGACGTTTTATATCGGGATCGGGGGAAGGCCCCTTGGTAACCGCCCAGCTTTTCAGCACGCCGTCTATTTCAAGGCGCAAGTCCCAGTGCAGCCGTGTGGCATCGTGCTTTTGTACGATGAACAGATCACCGCTGCCGCTGCCTTGCGGAGTGCCGGCAGGTTCCGGCGTCTTTTCAAAGTCTCGCTTGGCATTGTAAGTCGCAAGCGGATCGTCAGC
>JBASBA010000269.1:0-13834 GCA_049650885.1 Alteraurantiacibacter sp.
CCAGTGCGATGACCACTGCGATGATGCCGAATTTGCGGCCTTCTGGATGGATCGGGGGTAGCCCCCACTCTGCATCGCCGCGCCCACGATTATCTCTAAGTTCACCAGACATCGTGACTCCCTATTCGTTCGCAGCGTTGGCGACAAGCAATACAGACCTTTGTGCGCGCTGGCCTTATGGCCACATCCACCCCATCTTGATGCACATGTCACGAGACCACACCGACAAGAATTCGCGAGCTGTTCCCGGCAGCCGCAGGGCACGGCTAGGCCAGTTCGGGCGATTGGCCGGCAGTCTGGCAGGCGGCATGTTGGCCGAGGGAGCCAAGCGCCTTTCCGAAGGGAAGCGCCCCCGAATGCAGGAACTGTTGCTGACGCCGGGCAATGTTGGCCGGGTGGCGGACAGGCTTTCCCACCTGCGCGGCGCGGCGATGAAACTGGGGCAGATGGTCTCTCTGGATTCAGGGGACGTTCTCCCGCCCGAGCTTTCACAGATCATGGCTCGCCTGCGTGAAAACGCGCACGCCATGCCGCCAAAGCAGCTGGAAGCCATTCTGGCAGAGGATTGGGGAGAGGGCTGGCGCCGCAATTTCAGCTATTTCAATCCCAGGCCACTGGCTGCCGCTTCCATCGGGCAGGTTCATCGCGCAACCACGCGCGACGGGCGCGATCTTGCTATTAAGGTGCAATATCCCGGCGTTCGCGAATCCATTGATGCCGATGTCGATAATGTCGCCACCCTGCTGCGCGTGTCAGGGTTGCTGCCCGCACAGCTTGATGTCGCGACCCTTCTGCAAGAGGCCAAGGCGCAGCTACGCGAAGAAGCCGATTACCAGCGCGAGGCGCAGCAACTGGCAGCCTATGCAAACGTGTTGAAAGGCGACGCGGACTACATCGTCCCCGGCCTTCACGAAGATTTGACCACGCGCAATGTGCTGGCAATGGATTTCATCCCCGGGCGTCCGATCGAATCTCTTGAGGATGAACCGCAGGAAGTCCGCGATGGCATGATGGAGCGCCTGATCGGCCTTGTCCTTCGCGAACTGTTCGATTTCGGTCTGATGCAGACCGATCCCAATTTTGCGAATTACCGCGTCGCGGAAGATGGCAGGCGACTTGTGCTGCTGGACTTTGGCGCAGCTCGCACGGTGTCGCCGCAGATTGCACGCAATTACCAACGGCTGCTTCGCGCAGGTCTGGCCGGGGACAAAGAGGAAATTGCCGAGGCGGCCATTGATGCAGGCTTCATCTCGCATCACGCGGTGCAGGCTCATGCGGACAGTTTCGATACCATCATATCCGAGATACTGAATGAGTTATCGAAGCCCGGCCCATTCGATTTCGGCGACAGGGCATTTGTAAAGACGATCCGCGAGGAAGGGATGGCCATGGCGCAGGACAAGGCCACCTGGCACCTGCCACCGGCAGAGATCCTGTTCATCCAGCGCAAGATCAGCGGTACGGTCTTGCTTGCCGCGCGATTGAAGGCGCGTGTGGATGTGCGTGCAATGGCCGAAGCAAAGCTGACGGATTTGCCGTCCTAGACTTGAAATGAAATCTCGTAGCTAGTCTGCGGAAAAATCAAACGGAACCCCGCTGTCGCGAAAGCGGCTGGGAATGAGTTCGCGGCCCATCGGGGGCGCTGATCGGGCGATACAGCGCGGCCGGTGACACAGCCGGCATGCCACGCCAATCGGGGTCGGTTCCTCAACCTTCAGCGTGCATTTATAGGCGAGGCGATCGAGATACTGTGCCGAGCAGGTCAGCGCCACGGCACGCAGGATACTGCGCTCTCCAAATCGACCGCCTCCGGCCTTCACGGTGCGCGCGATGGAGACATAGCGTTCTCCATCGGACAGTTCGATCAACTGCGCATCCACTGTACCGGGAGCGGCGAAAACCTCGTGAATGTTCCAAAGTGGGCAGGCACCGCCATGGCGCGCAAGTGGAAAGCCCGCGCCGTCCAGACGTTTCGAGACATTGCCGGCACGGTCCACCCGCAGGAAAAAGAATGGCACGCCTTCTTCCCCCGGGCGCTGCAGCGTTGTCAGGCGATGCGCGGCCTGCTCGAAACTGACGGAGAAGCGCGCAGCCAGTGCCTCGACATCGTAATGAAGGTTGTCAGCGGCCTTGCGAAACCCGTGATAAGGCATCAGCAACGCGGCCGCCCAGTACGATTGCAACGCACGTCGCACCAGCCGCACGCCATCTTCGCCCGAGAAGCGCCCTTCCCCCAACAGTGCGTCGATCGCGGCTCCTTGCTCCATGATGGCGATCTGTAAGGCGGCCTGAAAACGCCTGCCGGACTGGTCCAACCGCTCCGCTATGTGGATGCGGCGGCGGTGATAGTCGTGCCAGCGCATGCCGCCGCGAAGCAGGCCATCGTCGGCGAGGCGCAGGTCCAGCCCATGTTCCTTGCCAATGTGCGCCTTCATGGCCTCGAAGGAAGAAAGACTGCGCGCGGCTTCACTGGCGCTATCATCCAGCGTGGGAAAGCAGTTGCGCCGCGCAGCGAGGAATGCCCGCGCTTCTGCAACAGGATCGGATGTCACATCGCTTGCGCTGTCCTGCCGCGCTTCGCGGCCCTCCGCCAGGGCAAGCTGCTCTTCGCCAAAGGCGGTGTGCAAGCGCAGCAGCGCCTCCGCCATGCCGGGATAGCTGGTGGCGATATCGTCTATGTCCAGCGGCTCTATGGCAATATCGGAAAACAGCGGGTCTCGCAGGGCCGATTGCAGCCGCGCGGCGGTTTCGTCCGCATCCTCATCCGCCAGATCCGCCACATTGATGCGATAGGTGGTGGCAAGTTTCAGCAGCATTTCCGCCGTCACCGGGCGCTGGTTACGCTCCATCAGGGCGATGTAGCTGGCCGATATGTCCAGATCGGCGGCCATATTAGCTTGCGTGAGGCCCAACTCGCGGCGCAGTTTCTTCAACCTCGGCCCGAGATAGATTGTTCTGGCTGCCATGCATGCCTCCTTAGTTCGCTACGGTGTATCCTACTTTACAACTTTACAGTCAGTTATTGTAAAGTTCGACAACATTACACCGCAAGGCGCGACTGAAGTGTTTGGGCGTGGCAGAAATCCCTCAAGCCAATCACCTGAAGGACTAGCGTTCCATGAGCTATTTTGAAGAAATCCATCGTCAATCCTCAATCAAGCATCGACTGGGTGCAGACTGGCAGGGCGTCGATCCTGAATTCGCGGCGCGACTGCGCACCCAGAACCGGTTCCAGACCGGGCTGGATATCGCCAAATACACTTCGACGATCATGCGCGCCGATATGAACGCCTACGATGCCGATCCGGCAGCCTACACCCAGTCGCTGGGTTGCTGGCACGGGTTCATCGGTCAGCAGAAGATGATCTCCATCAAAAAGCACTTTGGCAGCACCAAGGGCCGCTACCTCTATCTCTCCGGCTGGATGATCGCAGCATTGCGCAGCGAATTTGGCCCCCTGCCCGATCAGTCCATGCACGAGAAGACCAGCGTTCCTGCGCTGATCGAAGAACTCTACACCTTCCTGCGCCAGGCAGATGCCCGTGAACTGGGCGGCCTGTTCAGCGAACTGGACGACGCCCGCGAAGCAGGTGACGAAGCCGCCGCTGCGGTCGCGCAAAAAGCCATCGACAACCACGAAACGCACGTCGTGCCGATCATTGCCGATATCGATGCGGGTTTCGGCAATGCCGAGGCGACTTATCTGCTGGCGCGCAAGATGATCGAAGCCGGGGCCTGTGCCCTGCAGATCGAGAACCAGGTTTCAGACGAGAAGCAGTGCGGCCATCAGGACGGCAAGGTTACCGTGCCGCACGAGGACTTCCTCCAGAAAATCCGCGCCATTCGCTACGCATTTCTGGAACTGGGCGTTCCTGAAGGTATCATCGTGGCACGTACAGACAGCCTTGGCGCTGGCCTGACGAAGCAGATCGCTTTCACCCGTGAGGCTGGCGATCTTGGGGATCAGTACAACAGCTTCCTTGATTGCGAGGCCGTGGATGGCGTTGGCGAACAGGGCGATGTTCTGATCAACCGCGATGGATCGCTGGTCCGCCCGAAGCGCCTGCCTTCCAACCTGTTCCAGTTCCGCACAGGCACCGGAGAGGACCGCTGCGTGCTCGATTGCATCACTGCGTTGCAGAGCGGTGCAGACCTGCTCTGGATCGAGACGGAGAAGCCGCATGTCGAACAGATTGCCGGCATGGTGGACCGCATTCGCGAAGTCTGCCCGAAGGCCAAGCTGGTCTATAACAACTCGCCCAGCTTCAACTGGACACTCAATTTCCGCCAGCAGGTTTATGACGCTTGGGAAGCGGAAGATCGTGACCTCTCGATGTACGAGCGCGATCAGTTGATGAGCCAGCATTACGACGATACCGATCTGGCGCAGGAAGCCGACGAGAAGATCCGCACCTTCCAGCGCGATGGCGCGAAACGGGCGGGCATTTTCCATCACCTGATCACTTTGCCCACCTATCACACAGCCGCGCTCAGCACCGATAATCTGGCCAAGCGTTACTTTGGCGAAGAGGGCATGCTGGGGTATGTGAAGCAGGTGCAGCGTGAAGAAATTCGCCAGGGCATTGCCTGCGTCCGCCATCAGAACATGGCGGGATCCGATATCGGGGATGACCACAAGGAAGCCTTCGCCGGCGAGGCAGCACTAAAAGCCGGCGGCAAGGACAACACCATGAACCAGTTTGCCGCCTGATCCGGCAAGAACACAAGGAGAAATACAATGGCACAACCGACAATCGCCCGCCCCGTGTTCTCGACCGAGGATTTCGGCCTGATCCGCAACGCTCTCGCCACCGCGATCCGCAATGGCGAGGACATGGCGGAAACCCGTAAGCTGGTGAACCTGCATCACCGCATGGGCCGTTTCGCCCGATGACAGTGAACACCCTTCGTGAGACTTCGCAAGGTAACAATGCCGCCCCGCGCGATGAATATTTCCAGCGCGCGGGGTTGGCCGTTGCGAAGGAACTGGCCGCATTTGTCGAGGACGAGGCCCTACCCGGCACAGGCATCGGCGCCGACAAATTCTGGGCAGGACTTGCCTCTATCAGCGACAGTCTTGCGCCGCGGAACCGTGAGTTGCTACAAAGGCGAGAGGATTTGCAGTCCATCATCGACCAGTGGCATCGTGACAACTGCGCATCCGGGGTCGGCATGCCGCCAAAAGCCCTGCGGGAAATTGGTTATCTCGTCGCAGAACCTGCCGCTTTCACCATCGGAACGACAGGCGTAGACAAGGAAATCTCGTCGGTCGCCGGGCCGCAGCTGGTGGTGCCGTCCCTTAACGCACGCTTTGTTCTGAATGCCGTCAACGCTCGCTGGGGCAGCCTTTATGATGCGCTCTATGGTACAGACGCGCTGGATGGCACCACGCCCACCACGGCTGCCTATGACGAAGAACGTGGCGAACGGGTGATTGCCCATGCCAAGGCATTTCTTGACGATACCGTGCCGCTGGCGAACGGTAGCTGGGCCGACTGGACCGGAGACCACCCGCATCTGGCAGAGCCGGAGCACCTCATCGGCACCATCGGTGACAATCTCCTGCTTCGGCGCAACGGGCTGCATATCGAGATCGTGATTGACCCTGCGACGCAGATTGGCGCCAGCGATCGTGCGGGCATCTCTGACATTCGCCTTGAGTCTGCCCTGTCTACCATCGTCGATCTTGAAGATTCGGTTGCCGCGGTGGATGCCGAAGACAAGGTTGCAGCATATCGCAATTGGCTCGGCGCACTTCGCGGCGATCTGCTCGCCAATTTTACGAAGGGTAAGACCAAGGTCGTGCGTACCGCCAACCCGGATCGCACATATCATGATCTCGACGGCGAAACTCACGCGTTGCGCAGCCGCAGTCTGCTGCTGGTGCGCAATGTGGGCCATTTGATGACGACGCCGGCCATCCACCTTCCCGACGGGTCCGAAATGTACGAAGGCCTGCTCGATACGGTCATGACGTCGCTTATCGGCCTGCACGACCTGAAAGGCCTTGGGCGATTGCGAAACAGTCTCACCGGGTCGATCTATATCGTGAAGCCCAAGATGCACGGGCCGGAGGAATGCGCCTTCGCCAACAGCCTTTTCGACGCTGTCGAGGATATGCTGGAACTGCCGCGCCATACGCTGAAGATCGGCGTCATGGACGAGGAACGTCGCACCAGTGCGAACCTTGCCGCCTGCATCCATGCCGTGAAAGACCGCATCTTCTTCATCAACACCGGCTTTCTGGATCGCACCGGTGACGAGATCCACACCTCGATGCTGGCAGGGCCAATGCAACGCAAGGCTGACATCAAGACGGCGGAATGGATCGCCGCCTATGAAGATCGGAACGTTCAGATCGGTCTCGCCTGCGGCTTTTCGGACCGGGCACAAATCGGGAAAGGCATGTGGGCTGCACCAGACGCGATGCAGGATATGCTTGCTCAGAAAATCGGCCATCCGATGAGCGGGGCAAGCACGGCCTGGGTCCCCTCCCCAACCGCGGCCACGCTTCATGCGACACATTATCAAAGCTGCAAGGTGTCAGACCGCCAGCGCGAACGGACCGCGGAACCCGTGGTGGCAGTAGAGAAGCTTCTCACCGTACCTCTGGCAGAGGATACAAATTGGTCAGCCGATCAGATTGCCGCTGAGCTGGACAACAACATCCAGGGGATCCTTGGCTACATGGTGCGATGGATCGATGCCGGTATCGGCTGTTCAAAAGTGCCCGATATTCATGATGTAGGGCTGATGGAAGACCGTGCGACCTTGCGCATCTCCAGCCAGCATATCGCCAACTGGCTGCAACACGGCATCGTTGATCGCGCGATGGTGGACGCTGCGCTGCATCGCATGGCGGGCATTGTCGACGCACAGAACGCGGGCGATCCATCGTACCGGCCCATGCTGGAAAACGAGAAAAATTCCATCGCCCTGAACGCTGCACGCGATTTGATCATCCATGGTGCGGATCAACCCTCGGGATATACCGAGCCGGTGCTGCATCGTGCGCGCGCAGACGCAAAGCAACGGATTTAAGAGCCGGAGAGGGGGAATGGTCGTCGCGGCATTGCTGCGGCGGCCATTTCCGCGTCTGAAGCGCCTGAATTTTCAGCCGTCGATAGCCGGGCCAGCCTGGCGATGCTGTTCCAGAACAGTGCACGGCGTAGAGCGGTTATGCCAAAAGCATATGATGGTAAGAATACCGGAGGCTTTGGTGATGGCAGGGCTTGAATCGAACCTGAAAAATAACCCTTACGCAGATCGGCTCGACAGATCGCTGAACACTCATTCTACCGGTTCCTCTCCGCGATAGTGAGCAGGATCAGCGATCCAGCAATTGATAGCTGACTCATGCCAGCCTGCTCCGTGGACGCTTATCTTCACCTGTGACGGAAAAGTTCCCTCGGCGATCTTGCGATAGATGGTGGAGCGAGAGAGACCTGTGCGGTCAAGCTCGGTCTTCAAGCGGATAATGCGTTCTGTATTGGACATTGGGCCTTCTCATTTTGACATATGCAGCCCCTCGACGGAACATAATGAGTACTTTTTTGGCGGGCGCAAGTGTCAGTTTCCGTTGGACCGTCCGCTCTTGGCCTCTCCTTTGGCAATATAGACATCCACGGGCCCATAAGTCGGTGCGAGACGTTACCATTACATGACCATGCACTACACGCGCACGGGGCGCGGAAAACCCCTCCTCCTTGTCCACGGACTGGGGGCTACCTCCAGCTCGTGGGACACGATTTCGCCTGCGCTTTCTCAAGTCAGAGAGGTAATCGCCCTGGACCTGCCCGGCCACGGGCAGTCCCCCGAAGAAGCCGACAGCGGTACGTTCGACGGGCTGGCGCGCAGTTTGGACGACTGGCTCGGCGTGGAGAATCTCACAGGTATTGATATGGTTGGCAGCTCGCTGGGCGCTCGCCTGGTGCTCGAGATGGCGCGGCGCGGCCAAGCGGGCGCGGTTGTCGCGCTGGATCCGGGCGGCTTCTGGCAGGGGTGGGAGCGCACCTTCTTCAAAGCCACCATAACGCCATCGATTGCTCTGGTTCGCGCGCTGCGACCGGCGCTTTCTGCCATCACCGGAAATGTCGCAGGCCGGACCGCGCTCATGGCCCAGCTCTCTGCAAGGCCATGGGCGCTCGATCCGGCATTCGTCGCGCGTGAACTGAACTCATTGGCTAAAACGCGCACCGTCAATTCGCTTGTAAAGGATCTCGCCAACGGCGCAATGCAGGAGGGCCCTGCGAAAACGGCTGCGCCCGTTGTCATCGGCTGGGGACGCAAGGATCGGCTGTGTCTACCGCGGCAGGCGGATCGCGCGATCAAAGCCTTCCCTGAAGCGACGATGCACTGGTTCGAGCGTAGCGGACACTTCCCGATGTGGGATCAGCCAGAGGAGACCGTCCGCGTAATTCTGGATGCGACAAGCGTCTCGGGATTGAAATAATGCTGCAACTGGCCGGTTAGTAAATCGAGGGCTGATGCAGAGGTTAGGCCCGCTGTGATGTCTGTTGTTGCGTCGACAGTAGACTATCTCATTTTGGCCAGATCAACCTGAAACTTGGTTTGCTCGAAACCTGCGGTTGAGTGATTACAAGCTAGGCGGTCGCACGAATAACGAGCTTCGGCTGCATGACGAGGCTTTCTGTCTCTTCGCCATTCAGGCGCCGAATGAGCAGATCGACCAGGCCATGCGCACCTGCCTTTATATCCTGGCGCACTGTCGTGAGTGCCGGCACTGTCTGTGCAGCGATAGGCAGATCGTCAAAGCCCACCAGTTTCATTTCATCTGGAACTTCGATCTTCAGCTTTTGCAATTCGCGCAGACAGGAGAAGGCAATGGTGTCGCTTGCAGCAAAGATGCCATCGATCTCGCCATAATGTGCGGCAAGAAAGTCAGCGATCTCTTTGCCCGTCTGCTCTGGTGAGAGATGTGTTGATACGGGCTCGATCGTCGCATCCATCTTCCTGGCAATATCTTGCGCGCCCGAAAAACGGGCTGCGAACTCAAACGGCGCCGTGTCACCGAAGAAAGCAAGTTTGCTGGCGCCTGCCGCAATCAATCTTTCCGCAGCCATCCTGCCGCCGAGCCGGTTGTCCGCGCCGACTACGCAATGCCGTTGCCCCTCCTGGTGATTCCCCCAGACAACCATGGGGAGATAACCATCGGCAATTTCTTCGATCTTCTCGAACTGGTCTGACTGGCCGACCACGACGACGCCGTCTATCATTCCAGAACGGATAAACCTGTCCAGCCAGTCCCCATCTTGCTCGGGGATGACCCTGCGCAACATCAAGTCATAACCCTTCTCGGTAAGCCCATCGGCCAGATGGCCGAGCAGGGTCATGAAAAAGGTATCCGATATTTGCTGCTGCCGGTCGTGACCCAGAGGGATAATCACGCCGATCACCCCGGTCTTCTGGCGGCGAAGCTTGCTCGCCATCTGGTTCGGCCGAAAATCATGCTCTCTCGCAAGCTGTTCGATCTTCTCGCGCGTTCTCGCATTCACCAGACTGTTGCCAGCAAGGGCGCGCGAAACCGTTCCCGCCGAAACGTCAGCAATCCTGGCCAGGTCAGCGATGGTGCGGACCCTGCCTGCCCTGGCCGTCACTTTTTGGTCTTCGGGTGTTGCCATGCAATCCTCTTAGCGCGCAATCGGCTTTTGTTCACGCGGCATGCGATGTCCCGCATCTACAAACAGCGTCGCCACGGCCCCGACCAGCATCAAAAGCCCACCCAGCATCAGCACGTTGCGTGGATCGCCCCCTAATACCGGGTTGTAGATGAGCGGCATCGTCAGTGTCTGGATAAGCATGGGAATCACGATGAACATGTTGAAAATGCCCATGTAAATGCCGTTGCGTTCCGCCGGGATGCAATCGGCCAGCATGACGTAGGTGTTGCCCATCATGCCTGCCCAGCCGACGCCGATTCCGAGCATCAGCATGAACAAGGCTGCTGGCGTCTCGATTCCTGGCAACATCAGCATCGCTGCGCCCGACGCTGTAAGGCAGGCCGCATGGACCATCCGGGCCCCCAGCCGCGCGACGATCGGGATGAGAAAGAGGGCCGCGAGGAAGGCAATGAAGTTGTAAAGGGCGCCAGCCTGCTGTGTCGTCAGCGTTGCCTCGCGAAAGGCTGCGCTAGATGGATCGCTGGTGTCATAAAGCGAACGGCCGACGGCAAAGGTAATGTACTGCCAATAGGCGAACATCGCATACCATTGGCAAAGCATCGCCAGGGCCAACTGGCGCATCGGTCTAGGCATGTCCCGCACGGCATCCAGTATTTCGCCAAGCGTTGCCCTAACGGTTAGCGGCTTGTTATCGAGCGCGGCCTTCTCGGCACCGGTCAACGGCAATTCGGGAACCTTCCACACCGACCATACGATGGTGGAAATCGAAAGGATCGCACCAATGATGAAGGCGATGCGCACGATCACGGGAATGCCGTTGTCGTCGAGCACGTCCTGCGCAACAAAGGCCGTCAGCAATGTCGGCGCGAGATAGGACAGGGTCTGGGCGAGGCCGGTGAAGGCACTCTGCGTCAGGAAGCCGACGGACCGTTGGTCGGGCACCAGCCGATCTGCGACATAGGCACGATATGGCTCCATCGTAATGTTGTTGCCTGCATCGAGGATCCACAGCAGCGATGCGGCCATCCAAAGCGTGCTGGAATAGGGCATCAGGAACAGGCTGATCGTGCAGATGATGGCGCCGATCAAGAAGTAAGGCGTACGCCTGCCAAATCGCGAATTCGTGCGATCACTCATCGCGCCGACTATCGGCTGGATGATAAGACCTGTCATCGGGCCAGCCAGCCACAAGAGCGGCATCGTTGCCTCGTCCGCACCGAGGAAACCATAGATCGGCCCCATGTTGGCCTGCTGCAGGCCGAAACTGAACTGCAGGCCAAAAAAGCCGATGTTCATTTCGATGATTCGAAGCAGCGAAAGCCGCGGTTTTCGGGCAGTTTCCATGGTCAGCCATCCTCTCGTGCGCCGCCTTTCCGGCGGTTCGTGGACAGTCTGGTGACACAATTGACGCCAATTTGCAATCGATTGCAATTCCCTATTGCAATCGATTTAAACGCGGTTATCCATAGTTACGAATCGTGCATCAAAGTGCGAGCGTCCAAGGAGAGTTTGTCATGAAGTTCCGTCACGCCCTTGCAGTTGGCGTTGCCTTTTCGGCCATTTCCACGCCTGCGTTTGCGCAGGACAACAACACCGGCGAAGACGCCGCAACGGAAGAAAACACGATCTTCGTGACTGCTGTTGCGCGTGGCGGCAACGAGCTGGAAACTTCGGTGTCGCTCAGCGTCATTGATGCCGATACCATCACCGCCACCAACCCGCGCTCTGCTGCGGATCTGGTTCGGCAGATCCCAGGCATTCGCGCCGAGGCATCGGGCGGTGAAGGCAATGCCAATATTGCCGTGCGCGGAATTCCCGTCTCGACCGGTGGCGCGCGCTACATCCAGCTGCAGGAAGATGGCCTTCCCGTGCTCGAGTTCGGCGATATCGTGTTCGGCAACTCCGACAACTTCATTCGCGCAGACCGTAACGTTGGCCGGGTTGAAACCGTTCGTGGTGGCTCGGCATCCACTTTCGCCTCCAACTCGCCCGGCGGCGTGATCAACTTCATTTCGAAAACCGGCGAACAGGAAGGCGGCGCGATCGCCGGCACTGTGGGTCTCGACTATGAGACCTACCGTCTCGATTTCGACTATGGTGCCAACCTTACCGACGACAGCTATTTCCACATCGGTGGCTTCTACCGCACCGGCGAGGGCAATCGCGACATCGGCTATACCGGCAGCAACGGTGGCCAGATCCGCGCGAACTTCACACAGGAATTCGATGGCGGCTATATCCGTGTCTACGGCAAGTATCTGGACGACAGTACGCCGACGATCCTGCCGCAGCCAGTTCGGGTTGGCGGGACCAATTCCGATCCGGATTACCAAGCAATCGACAACTTCGATCCCCGCACGGATTCGCTTTACAGCCGTTACATAACGACAGCCGCAACGCTGGATGGTGACAATAACCTCACCACCTACGACTTGCATGACGGCCTCTCAGTCAAGTCCGCAGCGCTGGGCCTCGAGGCTGAAGTCGAATTTGCCGATGGCTGGGCGCTGACCGAGCGTTTTCGTTTTGCCGACAACTCCGGCAGCTTCGTATCGCCCTTCCCGGCCAGCGCCGGTTCGGCCCAATCGATTGCTGATGGCATCGGTGGTCCCGGCTCCACCATCGAATTCGCTTCCGGGCCCAATTCCGGCCAGGTTGCGAATGCTACAAATATCGGTGGCAATGGCCTGCTGTCAAATATCGTCCTGTTCAATGTCCGCCTGAACAGCCTAGACAATATCTCCAACGATCTGCGCATCTCGCGCGAATTCGAAGCGGCAAGCGCGCGGATCAACTTCACTGGCGGCTTCTACGCTTCGCGTCAGGAAGTCGATACCGACTGGCTTTGGACCTCATTCGTACAGACGGTCGAAGGTGACGGAGAAGCCGTGCTGGTGGATGTCCGCGACGCGAATGGCGACCTGGTCACCCAGAACGGCGTGGTCGGCTACAGCGCCAGCTTCTTCGGCAATTGCTGCCGCCGCAATTATGATGTCAGCTATGACACTTACGCGCCTTTCGCCGCGCTTTCGGTGGAGCTTGACCGCCTGACCCTGGACGGCAGCGTTCGGTATGACTTCGGCTCTGCCGACGGCACTATCACGGGCAGCGACACCGGTTTTGGCAGTGGCATCACCTCGTTCGACTTCAATAACGACGGCGTGATCGCTCCGGCTGAGGCGCAGACGGCCGTCTTGCCGCTTACCAATGCCCGTCCGGTCAATTACGACTACAACTATTTCTCCTTCTCGCTCGGGGCCAATTACCTGCTGACCGACGATCTCTCGATCTTCGCGCGCTACAGCCAAGGCGGTCGCCACACGGCCGATCGCAGCCTGTTTTCGCCTGCAGTCAGCAGTGTCGATGGCAGCCTTCCCGGCGGAGACAGCGGCGTGATCGCCGAGGTCAACCAGTTAGAAGGTGGTTTGAAGTATCAGGGCGGTGGCCTGCGGCTCTACGCGACGGCCTTCTATGCGGAAACGGCGGAAACCAACGTCGAAATTGCCCCGCTGCTCTTGACCGACAACGAGTACGAGGCTTTCGGCATCGAGCTGGAAGGCAGCTACTCGGTCGGTCCGTTCTCGCTCTCTGCCGGTGCGACCTGGACCGACTCCGAGATTGTGGATGCCAACAATGCAGCGGTGATCGGCAACACGCCGCGTCGTCAGGCGGATTTCGTGTACCAAGGGACCGCGCAGTATGAAGACGACTTCTTCACCGCAGGCCTGAACCTTATCGGCACGACCGAGAGCTTCACCCAGGACAACAACGACCTGGTGCTGCCCGCTTATGCTCAGGTGAATGCCTTTTTCGCGGTGCGTCCGCTTGATCGGCTGGAAGTCGGCATCAATGCCAACAACCTTTTCAATGCCTTCGGCTACACCGAGGCCGAAGAAGGCTCGATCCCGGCCAATGGTCTCGTTCGCGCTCGCTCGATCGCAGGCCGAACGATTTCGGCTTCGGTAAGGGTCGAATTCTGATCCCCCCGATCAGATCGTGTGGCCGGCGGGGGCTCCTCCCTCTGCCCGCCGGCCACATTCCTTACATGTACAAGTGGCCGACGTAACGCCGGACCATGCGATAACCTCTCCCGATTTAGTATAGAGCAATCAGAATGACAGCGAGCGCGGCGATGGCAGATTTTCCAAGCAATGCGATCGGCGCCTGGACCGCCAGCGCACTTGAGACGCTGA
>JBASBA010000270.1:0-9746 GCA_049650885.1 Alteraurantiacibacter sp.
GCAGGCAAAGTCGGCCAAGCTCTGCTTCGATCTGGAAGACGACGGACCTTGGATCGCGCGGTTCGTCGAAGAGGTCGACGCGATAAAGCCGCACAAGAAAGCGCGACCGACGAGCACCAAGGAACTAACCTTGTTTGCTGCCTGGGAATTCGCATCCCAAGACAAGCGAACACTGATATTCCAACCGCAGGCCAATTCGGTGATTGGCTATGGCGCAACAATCGTCGACCTGAATGCGCGCGGGTATCTGCCCTCGCTGCTCGAAGACGAGGCGGCGATCGGCCGAGCGTTGGAAATCGGCACCGAATGGCTCGGCGCAGATCATCCGGCGGTGGGATGTCTGAGGATTGGTGTCGCGATCCATCATGGTCGGCTTCCGAACCCATTCTTGCGCGAGATCGAGCGGCTTCTGGCCGAAGGCATCCTCAAGGTGACCGTTGCATCACCGACTCTTTCGCAAGGACTGAATCTCAATGCCGCCGTGCTGCTCGCCCCGTCGCTCTATCGAGCGGGTGAACTGATAAAGGGGGAGGAATTCGCCAATGTCGCCGGCCGTGCCGGCCGCGCTTTCGTCGACGTCGAGGGTCTCGTGCTTCACGTCATATTCGATCAGAACGATTGGCGGCTTGCGACTTGGCGCGGCCTTGTCAATTCCGCGCGGCATCGCGACCTGCAAAGCGGACTTATCCTGGTGATCAACCAGATCGTCGAGCGGATAGCGGCCCGCGGCACGTTCGACCGCGCCGACGCTGCCGAATATCTCTCTAACTCCCGCGAAGGCTGGCAAGCGCCTGAAGAAGAAGCCGGTGCAACAGACGAGAAAGCAGATACGAAAATAGACCGAGAACCGCTGGCGCAGCTCGTCGAGAAATTCGACGCTACCGTGTTTGGACTAGTCGAGGCGCTGGATGCCGACAGCGACGATCTTCCGCGACTGCTCGACGAGGCGCTGCAAGGGTCGCTGTGGACGCGGCAAGTCGATCGCGGTGGCGAGCATTCGCGCAATAATCACCGCTTCATCCTCCAGGCCCGCGCGCGTCTTATCTGGAACGCGACCACGGCGCTTCAGCGCCAGGGCCATTTCGCGATGGGGGTCGGCCTCGAAGCTGGGCTCGCGCTCGATGCCATCGCCGACGAGCTTGCGGCCTTGGTCGACGAAGGCGATCTAGCGGCGCTTCGCGGCGACGCCGAAGCGCTTGGTAACGCGCTTGTGGTGTTGGCGGAACGCCTTCTCGCAATCCGGCCGTTCACGCCCGATGCCGATCTGCCTGACAACTGGCGCGATGTGCTGCGCGCCTGGGTCGCGGGTGCCTCAGTCGACGCGATCGGCGCCGACAATATGAGGCTCGTCGAAGACGTCTTTACATATAAGCTTGTCTGGGCGCTGGAGGCGCTGCGCACACGGCGGCTGACCCAAGGCTGGGAGCCCGATGTCATCGTCGGCGGCGCAGCTGCGGCGCTCGAAGCCGGGGTGCCCGATTTTATGATGTCGATGCTGGTGCGGGCTGGATTGCCGTCGCGGCGAGCGGCGATGGCGGCGGTTCAAACCGGCGGTGCAGATTTTCTCGATGGCCGCGGTATGCGCGAATGGCTGGAGAGCGATGCGATCGTCGCGCTGACCGACGCGGGAGACTGGCCGACTATAGAGACTGCGGCGCTATGGAAGCGATTCCGCGACGAGACGCTGAGCGCCGCGATCCAGCGCTGGCATCGTGTTGTCGGCGAACGCGCTCTGGCAGATCCGGCTACAGTGCCGTCAGGACTTTACCGAATTGAACGAGACTTCGTTTCAGGAGCCTCTTGGCTGCTGACCCCGGACTTTCGGCGGGTCTCCCAAATTGTAGGTGGATTGCGCTTCACGCAACCTAGCCTTTTTGCTGGTCGCGTCGGTCAAAGCGAAGGAGTTCAGATCGAACGGCTGGGACGAGGCGTCTTACTCTGATGACCGGCTACGTCCATCGGATTTGGGTCGCTTGTGAACGTGAAAAGTTTAGCAACAGGGCCCTGACGCTCAACGTGCCAAAGGCCGCACCGCCTCGAGTAAAACGATAGAATCCAGCACCTCCCTCGCGGCGCTCACTGTGCGCGCAGCCTCCAATATTAAGCCATTGCATACTTCAAGACTGCCGTCCCCATGGTCTTGAATGATTTCATTTGCCTCACCCAATGCGGTCGACACGACCTTGAGGATTTCCTTTAATTGAGCTGGCGCACGAGCTGGTTTTCGAACTCCAGGCGTCGTCATGGCCTTTGCTGCTGCGGAAAGCTCATTTTCCATGGTGCCAAGTGCAGCACGGTGCCGATGAAGGCTTTCGCGGGCTTCCTTTTCGAACTCATCCAAATTCATATATCACCTCGTTCTGTTCAGCAGCATGCACTAAGTTTCGCGCTCAGCTTACACAAGAGGGATGCATGTGCCGGTCGATACGAAGGCGAACTAAATCTAGGTCTAGTTCGCAATGCTGTCTTCCGAAAGCGGACGGTCAGTTACCGGCCCAATTTTTGACAGTCAGGTTTCTTGCGGAACTATGTTGCGGAAAGTAGGAAGGTCATCCGTTCGATGTGTCATCATCACAGCGCTGAGAGGGATGTTTGCGATAATCGCACAGAGCGAATGAGATGCCCCCGATAATGCACGATTTTACCGATCAGCGGGAGGGCGATCGGAACGTCGAAATGAAACCGTCCTTCCGCCTCCCATTCCCGTGCCCGCGATTGCGGGGCGATAGCCAATGGCAGTCTGATACCGAAGATCGACCAGCGGGTCATCACCATCGTAAGCCCATTTTCATCGGACGGCAGATCGAAGTAAAAGCGCGCAGGACCGAACCGTTCGACAAGCATGCCGGACGCTTCGCTTAATTCGCTGGTAAAGGCGGTTTTGCCGAATTGGCGCGTCCAGCGCTCTTTCCCGTCTCGCTCTGAAAAAGCTACATGCAGAGCGTGGGTGCCGGTCGATGGAAAACGCATGAATTTCCCGATCAACGCGCCAATTGCATTATCCGCCCCGGTCACTTCCGCTTCGCCCGACGCCCCACCATCGCGTAATACAGAATGGATGGCCCGCACCGAATCCGGCAGACGATCGAAATCGTCGCCCATCACTCTTCGATAGAGTGGGTCGGGTAGCGCCACCTGCTCGGTCGCGCGGCTGATGGACAGTTCGCGAAAAGCGGGTTCGTAATCGGCTAGTTCCAGCGCCTCACCGGCATCTCTCGCTCCGTATGCTTCCAGTCCTGCTGCAATACGGCGCACGATCGGGGCGATGGCTATGCTGGGGATTTCCGGCCCGTCTCCATCCCCAGCAATGAGCGTCCAGCGCCTTTCCGTCCGGATACCCGCAACCATACCGAAAACACGTACGCTCATCGCCGACCGGTCGCTGCCCATGCGGGCGGTTAGCCCCTGCAGCGGCAAAAGGAAGCGCGCCAGTCCGCGCAAGCTGCCGATCCAGTTCCACCGCACCAGCCATGACAGCAGCCATAATGCGATGTTCTGAAACGACAGCTCGCCGCCAGCCCTAAATTCCACCGCTGGCGAACCCGGCAGTCTCTCCGGCAGCAGGGAGACGTCGGGCACGTCGACCAGCGCGACAGTCCGGCCCTCTACCGGTGCCATACCGGGGACCGTAAAGGACACTTGCTGCAACTCCTGCCAACCATAAACCGTCACGCTGCGACTGCCGCGCCGCAGAGTGAAAGGCTGCCCCACCTGTCCCACGATTGCCGCCGCCACCGCTCCGCCGGCGGTGGCCCGATTGGAGGCACTAATCGCCATTTCGACCGCTGCTACGCGCTCCATCCCTTTCGTCAGCTCGCGCACCACGGCGCCGGAGAGGGCCGGAACGCTGGACGCACCGGACAGCACGACCACGCCTGCAGCTGACGCTTCGCTATTGAGTTCGCCGATTATGCACACGAAATCCCTGCTATCCGCAATGTCGCAATAATGGGCACCCGCCGCTATACAGGCGCGCGGCACGGTCTGGTCCATCGCTTGAAACGGACCGGAGGCGTCGATCACTATGGCAGGCCGATGCTCGGCAAGCCGCCCTGCGATGTCAGCACGGTCCAGCGCCACCGGAACAAAACGCTCGTCATGGCCACAAAACGCCGCCGCCTTCGTCATCGAACGCCCTGCGACAAGGACCGTGTGGTTCTCGTCCGCAAGGCGCCGCGAAATCCGTCCGCCGAAACCGCCATATCCGCCCAGAACTAAGATGCGTGTCACAGGATACGATCGGCCCAACGTTTGTCCGGGACGAAGCATTGCTCGCGGCGGCCGAACAGCCGGTAGCGGTTGCGAGCGATGATCCGGTACGCACCATCACGCCATCCGCGCGGGATGACGGTGGCGGCGGCCAATATCTTCCACGGCCAGCCCAGTTCGGACCAGAGGGCGAGCACAGCATCACTGTCTCGCAACGCCCGATCGCCCTGCACGATGATAAAGCTCTCCGGATCGTCCGGATCGATGCCGAATTGACGCAACAGCGCCGCACCCGTTTCGCCCTGCATCGCGGCAAGCCGGAAACGCTCCCTCTTGTCGTAGCGCAGGACAAAGCGCGCATTGGCGCTGCACAGCACACAATACCCGTCGAATACGATCACCGGGTTCTGGCGGCTCGATAGGTCGGACGGGTCACCCATCGGACGGGTCTGGCCTTCGTAACGGTAATGGTAGAGCAAGCGTCATGTGGTTACGGATATTCAATTAGGGCAACTTGGACAATTGCTTTGACAACCAAACGGCTGTTTACTCATAACTGCTTTCGAAAAGCAGACCGTCCGCTATCGACCCAGTTCAAACCATGCATCGGGATCTAAATGAACTACCAGTTCTGGGATGCATTAGAGATACGTAGAATTTCGCGATGTCGACGTGGCGCCTCTCCGCTCGCAATGTATTCGCGGGTGGTCTCGATTATCGCTCAACCACTTCGGCGAGAAACCCATCCAGAATCTTGCGAAATTCGTCAGGTGCGTCGAACATGATGAAGTGGCTGCTGTCGGGCACGTTCGTTATCGTTGCCAGAGGCGCGAGAGCATAGGACAGCCGATAGAACTCGGCCATCTGGTCCTTGGTGATGGGCGCGCCCTCCGGCATAGCCCACAGCACGGCGAGCGGAACGGTGATGTCGGTCAACTCTGGTCGAAGGTCCGTTGTAATCAGTTCATACATTGCCTGACCCGACACGCCCGGATCACTGGCCAGGCTGTCGGCGAGAGGGCCGGCACGCAGTTCCTCGGTCTTCACCATTCCCGCGATGGTCTGCTTCGTCATCGCCTCGCGCGTTTCGGCGGGGCTGGTGGCAATGCCGTCGCGGATTTGCGCCGCAATCGGCGCTACGATTTCCGGCGTCGCGTTGGGTGCGAACATCGCGCCCATAAAAGGCATCATGTCCACCACCATCACCTTGCCGGGCAGTTCAGGATGTCGCGCGGCGATCATCATCGCAAGCGCGCCGCCCATCGAATGGCCGATCAGCGCCGGCTGCTCCAGTTTCAGGTCCTCAACATAGCGGGCGATCTCTTTGGCTACCGGGGCCACGACCGGGCCATTGGCATTGGCGCCCGGTTCCAGGCCTGCGAAACCGCGCACCTGCACCAGATGGTAGCGATAGCCGGGGAACGCCGCAATCGTGCTTTCCCACACAGCCGGCGAGGAGCTGAGGCCGGGAATCAGCACAACGTCCGGTCCGGTGCCGACGGTGCGGACCGTGATCCGATCGGAGTAAAACGCGTCCGCGGGCAAATCGGCGGATGTGGCGATCGGATCGGTGTCGGCCACGGCGGGTGTTGCGGTGGCGGCGATGGTCAGCGAAGCGAGCAGGAGAGTGGTCAGACGACGGATTTGCATTGCGATACCTTTCATCGGAACGCCGTCAATCTGAAGGATCGGAGCGTGTCGCGGCAGTGACATATGTCATGTCGCACAGGTGCCGTGCGTCACTGTCGCTGCACATCGGCACAGGTCATTATCCGAGGCAGACCGCTGGAGACAAAGTCATGCCATTCGATCTCGCCGCCATTGCCAGTCTGCACTCCGTGCGCAAGCGCATGGGCACCGCGCTTGCCCTTGACGACATCTCCCTTGGCATCCGGCCGGGTGAGGTCACCGCGCTGCTCGGCCCCAACGGTGCGGGCAAGACGACCGCGGTCGGAATCATGACTGGACGGCTGCTTCCCGATAGCGGCGATGCCGATCTGTTCGGCCTGGATCCCCGGCGACCCGCCGCGCGCGCACGTCTCGGCGTAATGTTGCAATCGGCCGCCCTTCCCGATGTGCTCACCGTAGGCGAGCTGGTGGCGTTGCAGAGCGGCTATTTCTTGAAACCGCGTCCGATGGTCGAAACGCTGTCGTTGGCCGGGCTGGGCGATCTCGAGGGGCGGCGTGCGGGCGCGCTGTCAGGCGGGCAATCGCGCCGCCTGCAGTTTGCGCTCGCGATCTGCGGGCGCCCCGATCTGCTCATCCTCGACGAGCCGACCACCGGACTCGATGCAGACGCACGGCGATCACTGTGGAGCACGGTCCGCGAAGCAGCCGACAAGGGCGCGGCGGTGCTGCTTACCACGCATTATCTCGAAGAGGCGGAAGCTCTTGCAGATCGCGTCGTCGTCATCGCCGAAGGCCGCATCGTAGCCGACGGCACCACAGCGGACATTCGCGCGTCGGCGGCCGGCGCGACGATACGCTGCCGCACGAGCCTACCCGAACAGGCGCTCATGCTGCTGGCGGGCGTGCGTAGCGCGTCACGCTCCGGCGGCGAGGTTCGGATGCTGTCCCACGATGCCGTGGCGACCGTTCGCGCGCTGTTCGAGCGCACCGACGACTGCGCGGACCTTCGCATCGAGGCCGCAAGTCTTGAGGATGCCTTGTCCACTCTGACCACTTCCGCCCTGAAGGAGGCCGCATGATGTCGACGACCCTGGTTTCGCCCGCACAGCTCTACGCGCTAGAAAGCAAGGCAGAGATCCGCAAGAGCTGGCGTTTGCCGCAGTTCATCTTGCCGACGATCCTGCTGCCCGTCGCCTTTTACGGGCTGTTCGCGATTGCAATGGGCAGCGGCGACAACGGGACTGCGACCTATGCGCTTGCGACGTTCGGCGTGTTCGCCGCGATCGGTCCCTCGCTGTTTGGCTTCGGTGTCGGCGTGGCGGACGAGAGGGCGGCCAATCTAATCGAACTCAAGCGCGTCTCTCCGTTACCGGGGGGCGCCTATGTCGTTGGAAAAATAGCCGCCTCGGTTCTCTTCACGGGGGTCGCGGTCCTGGCGATTTACACTCTGGGCACGTTGGCGGGCGGAGTCCGTCTGTCCGCTGAGCAATGGCTCGCGCTGTTCGCGATCCATCTGGTTTCGGTCGCGCCGTTCGCGCTCATCGGTCTGGGCCTCGGAATGCGGCTCACGTCGAAGGGCGCGGTCGCGGCGGCGAACTTCCTCTTCCTCGGCTTCGCTGTGCTTGGTGGCCTGTGGATGCCGATCGACGCCTTGCCCGACTGGCTGCGCGCATGGGCGTGGATCACGCCGTCATGGCATCTTGGCGAGCTCGCCCTTATGGCGACGGGTCTGGAGCGAGCGAACGGCGCGCTTGTCCATGTAGGAATTCTCATTGCCATGACCACGCTCGCGACCGTCTTCGCCGTATCGGGCTGGCGACGGAGCGCCGTTTGACCCATAATGCCGAGCGATGAAGCATGTGACGATGCCAGTGGTGGACCCGGAAATTAAGCAGCGACCTTTCTGGCGCGCTTTGATCGATCCGGACGGCCCCTGGGTATGGCTTCTCTTCCTGCCCTTCTACGCCTTCCCGTGGCTGTTCGTCGCGCCCACCACCTTCGCCTTGATGGCCTCGGCAATCGGAATTGCCGCCTTTCTCGCGCTATATCTGGTCGCCGGACGGACAAACGAGCCTTCGCCCCTTCTGCTTATTGGCATCATGGCGGTTGCCGCCGCGCTAGCCCCCGTCGGCGCGAACTGGTCGGTCATCGCAATTTATGCAGCGGCGATCGCCGGAAAAATGCGCCCGGCTCGCCAAGGCATCATGCTGATCGGGTTTGTATGCATCGCCATCGTGATCACGGGAATTGCGCTCGGGCACTACACGATCTGGTGGGGCCCGGCCGTCCTCCTGTCCGCACTGACCGGCGGCTCCAATATCTCCGCGACGGCTCTCAAGGAGAAAAACAGCCAGCTGCTGCGTGCGCAGGACGAAGTTCGGACGCTGAGCCGAACCGCCGAACGCGAGCGGATCGGGCGCGATCTCCACGACCTGCTCGGCCGGACCCTAACGTTAATCGCCGTGAAGGCGGACTTGACGGAACGCCTCGCCACGCGCGATCCTGATGCTGCGATCCAGGAAGTGCGCGAGCTCGGCGACGCTGCGCGTGAAGCTCTGCGCGATGTCCGAAATGCGCTGTCTGGCGCGCGGGAGGCGGGTCTCGTGCAAGAACTGGGGGCGGCGCGTGCGATGCTGGAAAGCGCGGATATCACGATGCGGATCGAGGGCGATCCTGCGCTCGTGCCGTGCGGTCCTGGGGGCGTTCTGGGCATGGCCATACGCGAGGCGGTGACGAATGTGGTGCGCCATGCGGAGGCGACGGATTGCACCATTGCGATCCAAAGAATGGCGCAATGCGCTTCGGTCGTGATTACGGATACTGGCCGTGGCGGTTCCTTCGCCGAGGGCGTGGGCCTTAAGGGCATGCGCGCGAGGTTGAGCGCGGCGGGTGGCACGCTAGAAATCATGCCACAGCCGTGTGGAACACGCCTTGTCGCGCGGGTGCCGGTCGTGTGATCCGGCTCGTCATTGCCGAAGACCAGACCATGGTGCTGGGCGCACTGGCGCGCCTGCTTGCGCTCGAGGAGGATTTTGACGTCATCGCAACCGCGGACGACGGAGCAAAGGCGCTCGCCGCCGTGCGCGAGCATCGCCCGGACATCTTGCTGACCGATATTGAGATGCCGAAACTAACCGGTATCGACGTTGCGAGCGCGCTGGCCGCCGAGAAAAGCACTACGCGCGTCGTGATCGTCACGACCTTCGACCGCGGCGGCTATCTGCGCCGCGCGCTTGATGCAAGTGTGCGCGGATATCTGCTCAAGGACAGCCCCATAGAACAGCTGGCGAAAGCAATCCGCACCGTGGCCACCGGCACCAGGTCAATCGCACCCGAACTCGCAGCGGCGGCGTGGGAAGCGGACACCGATCCGCTGAGCGACCGCGAGCGCGCCGTTCTTCGGCTCGCGGAAGAGGGCCATTCTAACAAGGCCATCGGGCGAACATTGTCGCTCTCGCCAGGAACCGTGCGCAATTATTTGGCGGAAGCTGCGTCAAAGCTGGGCGCGTCCAGCAGGATCGAAGCGAGCCGGATCGCGCGGGAAAATGGTTGGCTGTAACCGAACGACTGCTTCTGAAGTTGCGGAAGCCAAATGCGGACAGTCCGGTTACGGCCCAGAATATGACGTAGAACGTGGAAGAACCCTTGGTCGAACTGATACGAGTTAGTCGATCCCGCAGCGGTTCAACATTTCAAACGGCGATTACTGCCGTTCGCTAAACAGCAAATCCAGATAGGCCGCCAGCCTCACCCCGCCTTGGCGAAGCCGTGTTTCCGCTGTGGCCAGATGCTCATACTGGTAGGCGTAGCCCAGACGCGGCACTGGCTCGTCGCTAGTCGGGTAAATCGTATTGCGGATTGCCGCGCTTTCCGCGATCCACACCTGCGGATCGGCCTGCCACCATCCG
>JBASBA010000271.1:0-4690 GCA_049650885.1 Alteraurantiacibacter sp.
CCTCGCAGGTCATCACTGCGCAGTTGCAGCCGGGTGATGACGTGCTGACCTATACCCAGTTGGCAGCCGGGGTGGATGCCACCGTTGCTGGACGCAATTCCAACGCTTCCGCCTCGCTGCGTTACGAGCGTGAGATTGGTTATGGAAATGCCGCCGATAGCGACACGATCTCCGGAATTGCGCGCGCTTCTGTAGGTTTGCTGCGACGGGGCATTACTCTTGAAGCTGGCGGTCTGGCTTCCCGCACCCGGCTTGAAAGCAACGGCTTTTCTTCCATCGGTGTGGTGGGTGCTAACGACGATGCCAGTAGCCAGATCTACTCGGTTTATGCTGGTCCAACCATCCAGACACGATCGGGTCCGCTTCAGATAAGTGGTGCCTATCGCCTTGGTTATACCCGCGTCGAAACGTCCGATCTCGTGCTCGATGCACCGGGTGATCAACAAGTTGATATTTTCGATGACAGCATCACGCACAACGCTGCCATCCGATTTGGCGTCGCTCCACACACAATTGCGCCCGTGGGTGTGGGCATTGGCGCGGGTTGGAACAGGCAGGATATTTCCAACCTCGATCAGCGGATCGACGACCGTTACGTGCGCGCCGATGTCATCCTGCCGGTGTCACCCAATGTCGCACTGGTCGGGGGTGTCGGCTACGAGGATGTCGAGGTTTCCAGCCGCGATGCGGTGCGTGATGAAAACGGTACTCCGGTAATCGGCAGTGACGGACGTCTGGTGACGGACGAAAGCGGCCCGCGCCAGATTGCTTACGAAACCGATGGCCTGATCTGGGATGTCGGCGTCATGTGGCGACCCAGTATCCGTACCTCGTTGGAGGCGCATGTGGGCCGCCGCTATGGATCGACCACCTTCTATGGCTCCTTGTCCTATATGCCCAGCGTCAATTCCAGCGTGAATGTATCCGTCTACGACAATATCACCGGGTTTGGCGGGCAATTGACCGATGCGCTGGATCTGCTGGGATCGGATTTCCAGGCGGCCCGCAACCCAATCTCCGGCGATCTTGGCGGCTGCGTGATCGGGGCAGAGGGCAACAATTGCACCTTGGCTCAACTGAATTCGCTCCGCTCCTCCGTCTTTCGCAATCGCGGTGTGGCAGCAAGCTATTCATTGACCGGCAGACGCACGTCATTCGGCATTGGCGCAGGCTATGATCGTCGCAGCTTCATCGGTGCGCAAGACACTGCGCTGGCGCGGGTCGATGGCGTGATAGATGAAAGCTATTACGTCGCGGCCAACGCCTCCCGCCAGCTTAGCCGGAATTCCAATCTTTCGGCCGGCGCGTATGTCAGTTGGTTCAACAGCGGAGCAGGCTCGTCGGGCGATGGCATCGGCTACTCTGCCTCGCTCGCCTACAGCCGCAATCTTTGGCGCGGGCTGACAGGCGTGGCAGCCATCGGCCTCGACGGTGTCAGCCGCGATAACCTTCCCGATTATACTGCCGCATCCGCCCTTCTGGGTTTGCGCTACACATTTGACTGACCGGGTCAGCAAGGAGACCAGACCCATGTTTGATAACTTTTATGGCCTGACCGGCAAGCCTTTCCAGTTGACCCCCGATCCGGAATTTTATTTCCGGTCCGTCACGCATCGCAAGGCGCTGTCATACCTTGGCTACGGCCTGGCGCAGGGCGAGGGCTTTATCGTCATCACCGGCGAGGTTGGTTCGGGAAAGTCGACGCTGGTCGCGCACATGATGGAAAGCCTGGACGAGAGCCAGGTTACCGTGGCGCAGATCGTGACGAGCAAGCTGGATGGTGAGGAGATCGTCCATGTGGTTGCGCGCAGTTTCGGTCTGGATATCGAAGGGCATGACAAGGCGACTGCCCTGACTGAAATCGAGAGTTTCCTGCATGAGGAAGCCCGTGAAGGCCGCCGATGCCTGCTGGTGATGGATGAATCGCAAAACCTCACCGTCTCGGCACTGGAAGAACTGCGGATGTTATCGAACTTCCAGCTGGGCAATCACCCGCTTTTGCAAACACTGCTGTTGGGTCAACCGGAATTCCGCACCACGATCCAGAGCGATCCGGGCCTGGAACAGCTGCGTCAGCGTGTGATCGCGGCGCACCATCTGGAGCCCATGCAGAAGGGCGAGATCGAGCCGTATATCGTCCACCGCCTGAAAAAGGTGGGCTGGGATGGCAATCCCGCATTCGATCAGCGCGTATTTTCCGAACTTTACGAAGCGAGCGGCGGCATTCCACGGCGTGTAAACCAGATCGCCAATCGTCTGTTGCTGCTTGGGGCAGTGGAGGAGCGCAACAGGATCGATGCGGTAATGCTGCAAAACGTGCTGGCAGAGATGGAAGAAGAACGCGCATTTCCAGAAGCTGCACCGGCGCCTATGCCCGAGCCCGAGAAGACTTTTGCGCCGGCAAAGGCCATGCCGACAACGCCGCGCGTCGATAAGCAGATGCTGGACGAATATTTGGCGCAGCGCGATGCCCAGATTGCAGAGTTGCAGCAGGCCGTTGTGGAACTGGCAGAGCAGCGCAACAGCGCTATCGCTGAAATCGTGAACCCAGAAGTCGAGAGCCTGCGTGAGCAATTGGCACGCGTGGAAGCCAAGTGTTTCGAGCAGGAGCGCACGATCCGCCAAACCCTGACCATGCTGATCGACTGGATCGAGAGCGAGATGGATTCGAGCAAGGCCGCCTGATCGAGGGCCACGGGAGCTGATTTGCTGTGAACGCGCTCAACTTTGACCACAAACCGGCCAAGCCGGATGCTATCGTCAATGGATTGTCGGTAGACGTGGAAGACTGGTTTCAGGTCGGCGCGTTCGAGGATGTGATCGAGCGCGATCAGTGGGCCACTCTTGATGACCGGGTGGACCGCAATGTTCGCGAAATCCTCGATCTGTTCGATGCGGTTCATGCAAAAGGCACGTTCTTCACACTCGGCTGGGTAGCACAGCGCCACGGACGGTTGCTACGCGATATTGCCAACCGCGGACATGAAATTGCCAGCCACGGATGGGATCACCAACGCGTATTCCGGATGGACCCGGCTGGTTTCGCAACCGATATCGCGCGCACGCGCAAGGTTCTGGAGGACGCCAGCGGAACGCATGTGATCGGCTATCGCGCGCCCAGTTTTTCCATAGACGCACGAACGCCCTGGGCCTTCGACGTGCTGGCGGAGGAGGGCTATACCTACTCTTCCAGCGTCGCCCCCATAGCGCACGATCATTACGGCTGGCCCGAAGCTCCGCGTTTCGCATTCAAGCCGGTGGAGGGAAGCAATTTCGTGGAGTTGCCGGTGACAACCGCGATGTTCCGCGGAAAGCGACTGGCAGCGGGCGGCGGAGGCTTTTTTCGCGTGCTGCCATACGCTTTCAGCCGCTGGGCCATCCGCCAGGTGAACCGGGCCGAAGGGCGGCCTGCGGTGTTTTATTTCCATCCTTGGGAGATCGACCCCGGACAGCCCAGGGTTGCTGGCGCACCGCTGAAATCGCGATTGCGGCATTACACCAACCTTGATCGAATGGCGGGCAAGCTGGAGCACCTGGTTCGCGAGTTCCAATGGGGCCGGATGGATACCATTGCAAAGCGTGAGAACCTCCGCCTCCGGCTGGAAAAAGCGGTGAACGGATGAATGCGCCTTTCACCCTTTCGCGCGAGACCATCCGCGCGGTTGATCTGAAGCAACCCGATGAGGCTGCCCGGTTGGAAGGCTTTGTCGCACAAAGCGGCGGGTCAGTGTTTCACCGGCCCGCATGGCTGTTGGCTGTCGAGGATAGCACCGGCCAGACTGCGCGTGGATTGATCGCTGAGAAGTCTGGGCGCCTCACAGGCTGGCTTCCGCTTACTGAACTCCATTCGCCTGTCTTTGGTCGTGCGCTCGCCTCTTCAGGCTTTGGTGTCGAGGGGGGAGTGCTGGCAGACGATACCGATACAATCCGCAACTTGTGTTCGGCTGTGCAGGAATATGCGCTTCGCCTGTCATGCCCCACGATTGAACTGCGCGGGCCAACCATAGGCGAAGAATGGCAGTTGCGTGAAGACAGCCACTGCGGCTTCGTTGCCCCGCTGCGCGATGATGAGGAAAGCCAGTTGAAGGCGATCCCGCGTAAACAGCGGGCAGAGGTGCGCAAGGGCCTTCGCAACAGCCTGCGCGTAAGCATCGGTTCGTCACCGATAGATCGGGCGAACCATTTTGCCGTCTATTCGGAAAGCGTTCGCAATCTGGGCACGCCAGTCTTTCCAAAACGCCTTTTCGCTGCCGTTCTTGACAGGCTCGACTCCGATATTCTTACTATCTCGGAAGGTGGCACCCCAGTTGCCAGTGTCCTTTCGCTTTATCACGATGGCGCGGTGATGCCCTATTGGGGAGGGGGCACACGGTCCGCACGCCATCGCCGCGCGAATGATCGCATGTATTTCGAATTGATGCTGCACGCCCGTGCACGCGGCTGTGATCGCTTTGATTTTGGCCGCAGCAAGACAGGCAGCGGCGCATGGAGTTTCAAGAAGAACTGGGGCTTCGATCCGCAGCCTCTATCTTACGCAAGCTGGACGGCTCCCGGCCACGAAGCGCGAGATGCCGATCCCACCAGCGCGCAGCATCAAATGCGCATTGCGCTCTGGAAGAAGCTGCCGCTTCCTCTTGCAAACAGGCTGGGTCCGCTGATCGCAAGGGGGCTGGGGTGAGCGGTGAAATTC
>JBASBA010000272.1:0-3132 GCA_049650885.1 Alteraurantiacibacter sp.
GGTTTGAGCAGCGAAGACAGCTGGAACGAGCCGACTTACCGAGTGGGCCTTGAATACGATGTAACCCCGGATAGCCTTCTATACGCGACATACGAGCGCGGTTATCGCGCGGGGGGTGTCGAACTTGACGCGGTAACTGCCGGAGGCGGCCTGAGCTTCGATCCGGAGTTTATCGATGCGTTCACCATCGGCTCCAAGAACCGCTTCTTGGGAGACACGTTACAGGTCAATTTCGAGGCATTCTACTGGAAGTACAAGGATCAGCAGATCACGTACTTCTCCACGATCAACGATGCGCCGAACTTCGGCACGGCAAATGGCAACTCGACAATCCAGGGTATTGATCTGGATGTGCTTTGGGCTGCCACGTCCACCACCAGACTTGGCTTGAAGTTCCAATATCTGGATGCAACGCTCGATCAGCTGACGCTTGTGTCCGATCCCGGTACTGGCCGTTTCGGTTGCGAGAATGTCGGGGTGGTGAACGGCTTTCAGAACTTCGAATGCGCCGGCACAGAGCTTCTCTATTCGCCGGAAATCTCGCTCGATCTCGCGCTCGAGCAGACTTTCGAACTGGGGGACTACGACCTCACGTTCTTCGCTGACGCATCGTATCGCAGCGAGCAACAGACCGACCTGTCATTCACCCCGCCGACTGTGGCGGATGAATATATCACCGCCAACTTCCAACTCACGCTCGCTCCGACCGCTGCGGATTGGTCGATCTCGGCCTTCCTCAACAATGCGTTCGACGAGCGGTATCTCGTCAACACCAATGTTGGCAATTCCGGTGCCTTCTTCGGCGAGCACAATCCGCCGCGCCAATATGGCGTTCGAGCGAAGTACGAGTTCTGATTGGAGATGATGATGCGCAGCATGACCATAGCATTGGCGAGCGCTATCGCGCTCTCCAGCACGCCTCTCTACGCCGAACACCACGAAGAGGGGGAGGCAGCGGAAGTTGCCCAGATCGAACGGGGGCAATGGGTTTCCCTGGGTACACGGGGAGGCCCCGTGGCCAGCCCCACGCGATCCCAACCGGCTAACCTGCTGGTCACCGACGGTCAAAACATTCTAGTCGACGTGGGCGATGGTACCGCGGGACAGCTGGCGAAACTCGGGATAGAGACAGCCGCTGTCGATGCAGTATTTCTCAGCCATCTGCATTGGGATCACACTGGCGGACTGTATGCTATCCTAGGTTTGCGGGCACAGACGAATGCGCCGCCCCTTCTCAAGATCTATGGCCCTCCCGGAACCCAGGAGATGGTTGCGGGTCTGCTAGCCTCGATGGTTCCCGGTGCGACTGCCGGCTATGGCGTCCCGGGTGCTCCCAATGTTGATGTGAACCAACTGGCGCAGGTCGTCGAATTGCGCGATCGTGACAGCATGGAAATTGCCGGTGCGACTGTAACCGTCAGGAACAACACGCACTACAGTTTCGCCCCGGACAGCGGTCTGGCCGCACGCTTTGAATCTCTGTCTTTCAGATTCGATCTTCCGGGTCGTTCTATCGTCTACACCGGCGATACGGGGCCCAGCACAGAGGTTGATGAACTGGCGCAGGGGGCAGACCTGCTCGTTGCGGAAATGATGGACGTTCCCGACACTATCGCCATCATTCGCCAGAACAACCCGCGTATGCCCGCGGCCGTCGTCGAAGGCATGGAACGACACCTGAGCGAACATCACCTCCTGCCGGTCGATGTCGGCAAGATGGCCAGCAGAGCCAATGTCGGCGCGGTGGTAGTCACCCATTTTGCCGGTCGCGAACGCGGCGATCCCGTTCATCTGGAATACCTGCGACAGATTGCCGAGAACTATGATGGGCCTGTTGTCATCGCTAACGACATGGACGTGTTCTGAGCCATGAAAGACCTGAACATCCTCATCATCGGCGGTGGCATCGGCGGTCTTACCTCCGCCATTGCCCTGCGCCGCAACGGGCACACCGTCACCGTGATCGAGCGTGATCCCGATTGGTCGGTCTATGGGGTGGGTATCATTCAGCAGGCCAATGTCATCCGCGCGATGAAGGAGCTGGACCTCGTCGACGATTACATGGCTGCCGGGGTTCCTTTCAACAAGGTGGCGATCCATGCGCCAGACGGATCGCTGGTGGCCGAGGTGCCGATGCCCCAGCTGGTTAAAGGCTATCCCACCAGCATGGGCATAGCTCGACCGGCGTTGCACAAGATCCTTGGCGATCGCACGGTTGCCTGCGGTGCAGAAGTCAGGCTGGGTGTCACCGCCACCAGGATCGAGGATCGGGACGACGGCGTTGATGTGACATTCTCCGACGGGAGTGAGGGACGGTACGATATCGTCGTCGGAGCCGACGGTGTCTATTCGCAAACGCGCGAGATGATCATGCCCGCGGCCGAGGGGCCGGAGTTCACCGGCCAAGCCGTGTGGCGCTACAACTTTCCGCGGCCCGACGACCTTGACGCGCTGCACGCCTATAACGGCCCCATCGGTGCGGGCCTGGTGCCGATCAACGAAGATCTGATGTACCTGTATCTGACCACGCCGGAGCCGGACAAGCCCAGGTATGCAGACGACAAGTTGGCCGAGACCATGCGCGAGAAAATGCGCAGTCACACCGCGCAGGCAATCCGCGAAATGGCCGATGCGGTAACTGACAACGAGGGCGTCGTGTACCGTCCGCTGGAAGGCATGATGCTGCGCGGTGACTGGCATAATGGGCGGGTGGTTCTGCTGGGCGATGCAGTCCACGCAACTACACCGCATCTTGGCCAGGGTGCAGGCCTCGCCATCGAGGGCAGCATCGTACTCGCCGATGAGATTGCGAAGAACGACACCCCGGAGGCAGCGTTCAAGGCATATCGTGATCGCCGCTTCGAACGCTGCTGTTATATTGTTGATAAATCTTTGGAAATATGCCGCGGACAGCTCGGCAAGGGGCCGCCGGTGGACAATGCAAAGGCGACCGCGGAAATGTTCGAGATCGTGGCCGAGCCCATCTGACCGCTTAACGCGAATACAGGAAAGAGATTAACTATGAGCCGTGTGAATGAAATCCGCTATGTCGGCTACGGCGTCGAAAACTTCGAGGCCGAACGCAAGTTCTATGCCGACGACTGGGGCCTCGTCGAGGTCGAAGCCAATGAC
>JBASBA010000273.1:0-3315 GCA_049650885.1 Alteraurantiacibacter sp.
GCCACGTTTCGAATGGTGCGCGGATTTCCTCCAGCGCAGTCAGCGTGACGCGCGCGCAGGTCTGCGGCGCGAAATAAAGGATAGGAACGTTGTTGCTCACGCCGGACGCTGCCGTGTGATCACCGCCGTTGCTATGGCGCCGATTGCGGCAGCCGCAGCGTAGATCAGGAGCGCATTACCAAGGGTTCTGCTCACCTGCACCACCGCTGCTATCACCAAAGGCGCGAGGAACTGGCCGAGGAAGAAAGAGCCCGTCCACATCCCCATGCCGCGACCACGCATCGGCGCAGGCAAGCGTCGCATGGTCCAGGTCAGCATGTTGGGCAAAAGGATCCCGCTGCCGATGCAGGCGACCACGGCAAACACGCTGATAGAGGCAAGCTGCGAGGATAATGCCGCTCCGGCATATCCAGCAGTTGCAACGATAAGGCCGACCAGCAGCAGGTGTGGGCCGGCGCGGCTCTTGAGCTTATTGAAGATTAGCGATCCGGCGGCCACTCCAAGATTGGTGCCCGCACCGATCAGTCCGATCACCCCCGGCGACACGGTGCCTGACCGCTCCAGTATTGGGCCAAGCTGAACGATCATCGTGTAAAAGATCACGCCAACGCCAAGTGTAGTAAGAACCAGCGGAAACACAGCGCCGAAGGGAAAACCCGATTTCGTTGTGTCCTCGCTGCGCGAATGGGTGGCCGGTTCGAACAGTCCCAGCGCGGCCGCCAAAGCCACAGGCAATGCCAGCAGGTAGAGCAGGAAGGGGCCGCGCGACCCCAACGCTTCGCCAAGACCGCCGCCGACGGCGATCAGCGCGATGGCAGCCAGACTGCCAAAGGCGATTTGCAGGGCGATCCATTTCTCTCGCCGTTCACCTTCGAAATAATCGCCTATCAAAGCGGTGGCGACCGTCATGATGATGGCCTCGACAATGCCCAGCGCCACGCGTGCACCGATGATCTGGAACAGGTCGGTCAGGAACCACGGGATGATCCCGAAACCGGCATACAGGACCAGCGCCGCCACCAGCAGGTTCTTGCGCCCCAGCCGGTCGGACAGCCAGCCGGCCACAGGCGAGAAAATGGCAACGCACAGCGCGGGTATTGTTAGCGCCATGGGCACAAGAAATTCGCTGCCCGCTTCGCCGCCAAACTCGCGCATCAGCAGCGGAAGTACCGGGACAAGCGAGATGATCGCCATGATCGGCATGACCGACGCGGCAAGGATTATGATCCCCTGGCGCGTCCCTGCGGCGCCGTCATGAACGGCGTTCTCGGTCATTAACCCATCACCTTCATCGGTAAGCTGGAAATAGCCCAAAGCGTGTTGTTTAGCCGCCTTACCGGCTCGCCAGCCAGCTGAATGGAACTGGCCTGCTTGGCGAATTCGGCAGCAATCAATTCACCCTCCAGCCGGGCGACCATCTGGCCGAGGCACTGATGGATGCCGAAGCCAAAGCCGACATGTCCGCCTGCGGGCCGTTCAATCTGGAATTCGTCGGGATTGTCCCACTTGCGCGGATCGCGGTTGGCGGATGCCAAGAACAGCAGAACCTTGGAGCCTTCGGGAATGGTCGTGCCGTCAACCTCGACGTCGCAGCTTGTGGTGCGGAAGAATGTCTGGACAGTCGAATTCCAGCGCAGGCTTTCTTCAAATGCGCGCGTTGCCAGGTTTGGATCGGCGCGAAGCTTGGCAAACTCGTCCGGATACTGGCCGAGCGCAAGCATCAGATGGCCTATGCCGTTCACTGTCGTATCGACACCTGCCGTGAGAAACGAGCGGACGAGGCGCGGTGCATAATCGTCAGGCATGCCAGCATCATCTACCGCGTCATACACGGCCATGCCCCACCCGCCCGGTTTCAGGTTCTTGCGCTTGCAGGCCTCTTCCACCCAGGCGATGGCATCTTCCTTGCCGATCAGGCTTTGCTCGAAAACGCGATTGCGCGGGCCGAAACCGTTGAACACGATGGTGGCATATTCGATCAGCTTTTCGCGACCTTCGTCCATCAATCCGATCGTGTCAGGAAACACCATCATCGGAAATACTTCCGCAAGATCGGTGGCCGCATCAAAACGGCCCTCTTTCACGAGGTTGGACACCAGCTCTTGCGCCTTTTGCTGCCACTGCGGACGCAGTTCCTTTAGCGCCTTGAGCGAGACGATCTTGCCCATCAGCTTGCGCGTCTGGCTGTGCAGCGGGGGATCGGTTTCCAGCAGGAGCGATGGCACGCGAAACGGCTCTTCCTTGCTGAAGTCGGCAAGGCCGACACCGCGTGAAGAACAGAAGGTTTCATGATCGCGCAGGGCCGCCTGCACTTCGTCAAAGCGGGCCATGACGTAGACCCGGTATTTCTGAAGCCAGACCACCGAACCGGCATCGCGCAACGCGCCATATTGGGCGAAGGGATCGGCCAGGAATTCTTCGGCGAAGGGGTCAAGTGCCAGGGTTGGTAGGTCAAGCGCGCCTGTATTCATGGCGTACTGTCCGACCAATCGTAGAGCAAGGGCGCTTCCCTGAATGCGAACCGATCGACGTGGCGTTGAACCGCTCCTTTCAGGCCATCGCGCTGGCCTTGCGAGGTCGCTTCGATGCGGCAACGCAAGGCACCTTCCTCCGGTGCGAGAGTTACCAGCGCGTCATCCGGCCAATCAGCACCGCGCGCGTCTTTGGGAAAGGTGATGACGAATGCCTCGCCCTTTTCCTCGACGGCAAGATTGTGCGACCAGTGCTTTCCAAGCTGGGTTGCATATCTGCTGGCGTTGTCAGTGGGGACAAGAGCTTCTGCGACAAAAGTCATCCGCATTTCCCGCCAAGCGTTTCGGCAAACCAGTCAGACAGCAGGTCACGACCGTAGGCCATATTGTCCGCGCCCACGTGTTCCACGCCGCCTTCGCGTTCGGTGAAGATCACTTTCTCACGGCGCGGTGAATTGACGAGCTGATTGTAAAGGTCATCTGCGTATTTCGGGCTGATTTGGCGGTCGTTCGCGCCATGCGTGACGAGAAAAGGAACGTTGATCCGGTCCATGTGGCCGTTGAGGTTCATGCCGCTCGATTTTTCGAGGAAATCGTCCTGTCCGTTGGCACCGAAAGCCCAGTGCACATGTTGCCAGTAATGCGGGACGGGGTTCTCCCCTTCGCGTTCCATCCGCTTGTCCTGCACTTCGCGCCAGTTGTGGTTGGCACCCCACACGGCGCCGCTGGCAAAGCGTGGCTCATAGGCTACCGCACGCGGGGCGAAATGACCGCCCAGGGAAATGCCGGTCATACCGATCTTGCCAGCATCGACATCGTCCTGCTGTTCCAGCCAGTCGACCGC
>JBASBA010000274.1:0-4809 GCA_049650885.1 Alteraurantiacibacter sp.
GACCGGCACCAATGTGGTGGACATGATCATCACCGATCTCGCCGTGTTCCAGCGCGCAGACCACGACAGCCCGTTCAAACTGGTGGAACTGGCACCCGGCGTAACCGCAGAGGAAGTGGCCGCAAAAACCACCGCCCATTACGAGACAGAGTTCTGACCATGACACAACCGCTTCCCGATATTGCGCTGATCCGCAACGATGGTTCGCCCGACAGCCTGGCTGCACACCGGGGCAAGGTGCTGCTGATCGTCAACACCGCGTCACAGTGCGGCCTGACGCCGCAATACGAAGGCCTGGAAAAGCTGCAGTCGGCCTATGCAGATCGCGGTCTTGAAGTGCTGGGATTTCCGGCCAACGATTTCGGCGCGCAGGAGCCGGGATCGGATGACGAGATCGCACAATTCTGCTCGATCAATTTCCAGACCAGCTTCCCGCTTTTCCGCAAGGCGTCAGTAGTGGGCAGCGACAAGCAACCGCTTTATGCCGCGCTGGTCGCTGCCGCCCCTGCCAAGATTGGCGAGGTCGACAGCTTCAAGGCCAGGTTGCGCAGCAATGGCCTGGTTCCCAACGAGGACCCGGAAGTGTTGTGGAACTTCGAGAAATTCCTCGTCGGGCGAGACGGACAGGTGCTTGGGCGCTTCTCGCCTACCATCGAGCCAGAAGATCCTGCGCTGATCGCAGCGATCGAGAGTGCATTGGACGCATGACAAGATGACAGGTCAATTCCAGCTCAACGAAGAACAGCTTGCCATCCAGGAGATGGCGCAGCGTTTCACGGCCGACAATATCACGCCCTACGCTGCGGAATGGGACGAGAAACACCATTTCCCGGTAGATGTGATAAAGAGCACGGCTGAGCTTGGCTTTGGCGGGATCTATGTCTCCGAAGAAGGTGGCGGCATCGGCCTTGGCCGCCTTGAATCGGCACTGATCATGGAAGCCATGGCCTACGGATGCCCTACGACGAGCGCGTTTATCTCCATCCATAATATGGCCGCATGGATGATCGATTGCTTCGGCGGCGATACGGTGAAGGAGAAATACCTTGCCGATCTGATCGGCATGGAAAAGCTGGCCAGCTATTGCCTGACAGAGCCGGGATCCGGCTCCGATGCCGCAGCGCTGAAGACCAGCGCGAAGCGCGATGGTGATTTTTACGTGGTAAACGGCACCAAGCAGTTCATCTCCGGCGGCGGCGTGAACGATGTCTATGTGGTGATGGTGCGCACGGACGAGCACAAGTCGCGCGGGGTCACCTGCCTGATAGTGGACAAGGACACGCCTGGCCTCAGCTTCGGCGCACCGGAAAAGAAACTGGGATGGAATGCCAGCCCTACGGCGCAAGTCATCTTCGAAGACGCCCGCGTCCCGGTGGAAAACCGCGTGGGTGCAGAAGGCGAGGGCTTCCGCTTCGCCATGGCGGGGCTGGATGGTGGACGGCTGAATATCGGCGCATGTTCCCTAGGCGGCGCGCAACGCTGCCTGGACGAGGCGATTGGCTATTCCAGGGATCGCCAGCAGTTCGGCCAGCCCATTGCCGATTTCCAGAACACCCAGTTCATGCTGGCCGACATGGCCACCGAACTGGAAGCAGCCCGCGCGCTGCTGTATCTTGCCGCTGCGAAGGTGACGGACAACGCGCCCGACAAGACGCGTTTCTCGGCCATGGCCAAGCGCCTCGCGACCGACAGCGGTTCGAATGTCGTCAACAACGCGCTCCAACTGTTTGGCGGTTACGGCTATCTGCGTGACTACCCGATCGAGCGTTTCTGGCGGGATTTGCGGGTGCACTCAATTCTCGAAGGCACCAACCAGGTAATGCGGATGATCGTCGGAAAGGATTTGCTGCGCCAATGACTTCGGAAGTTCACATCCATACCCATGGCAAGATCGGCCACATTTCGCTCAACCGTCCAAAGGCGCTGCACGCGCTGACGCTGGATATTTGTCACGAAATGAGCGCGGCGCTCAGCCAATGGGCAGGGGACGATGGCATTGCCGCGGTGCTGCTGGACCATGCCGAAGGGCGCGGCTTTTGCGCAGGCGGTGATATCAACCTGTTGCGCGAATCCGCCCTTGCCGACGGCGGCATTTCAGGTCGGCGGTTCTTTCACGATGAATACCAGCTCAACCACCAGATGTTCGAATATGCTAAGCCCATAGTGGCTTTCATGGACGGCATCACGATGGGCGGAGGAGTGGGCATCTCGCAGCCAGCGCGCTACCGTGTGGCCACCGAAAACACCCGCTTTGCCATGCCCGAAACAGGGATTGGCCTGTTTCCCGATGTCGGCGGGGGATGGTATTTGCCGCGGCTTGGTGGCCGGCTTGGCCAGTATCTGGCATTGACAGGAGCGCGACTGGACGGGGCCGAGTGCCTCTGGGCTGGTTTGGCAACCCATTACGTCCCCTCCGGCAATTTGGCCGAAGCCAAGGCGCGGATCAGAGACCACCCTGACCGTATTGCAGGGATTCTTGCAGAACTGTCGGAGACGCCGCCCGACGCAAAGATCGCGGCTCATGCAAACCGTATTGCCCAAGCCTTTGCACCGGACCGGTTCGAGGACATTCTTGCCAACCTCGAAGCCGACGGCAGCGAATGGGCCACGAAAGAGCTCGCGGTGCTTGCCAGCAAGAGCCCCCAGACCTGCAAGGTCGCACTGCGCCAACTGGCCGAGGGTGCCCAATGCGAGACCTTTGCCCAGAACATGGCCATGGAATACCGTATCGCATCTCGCGTGCTGGTCCGGCCCGATTTCGCCGAAGGCGTGCGGGCCGCAATCGTCGACAAGACAGGCGATCCGTCATGGAAGCCTGCCCGACCGGAAGACGTGACCGACGACCTGCTCGACGCGATATTCTCGCCGCTACCACAGAACGAGGAATGGAAGCCGCTATGAGCTATGCCACGCTGATTGTTGAAACCAACGCCCATGGAAACAAGGGTGTAACCCTTGTCACTCTCAATCGCCCCAAGGCCTTGAACGCCCTCAACAGCGAGGTACTGCGCGAGCTGATCGAGGCGTTCGCTGCCTTTGAGGCCGATCCCGAACAGCTTTGCGCTGTCATCACCGGATCGGGAGAGAAGGCTTTTGCAGCAGGCGCCGACATCAAGGAGATGAGCGAAAAGGCTGCGGCGGATTTCTATCTCGAGGATTTTTTCTCCGCTTGGACGAGTGAGCTTGTGAAAAAGGTCCGCAAGCCGTGGGTCGCGGCGGTGAATGGCTTTGCGCTGGGGGGCGGGTGCGAACTCGCCATGATGGCGGATTTCATCCTCGCCAGTGACAAGGCCAGGTTCGGCCAACCCGAGATCAACCTGGGAGTAGCTCCCGGCATGGGCGGATCGCAGCGACTGACCCGCGCCGTCGGCAAGTCGAAGGCGATGGAAATGTGTCTGACTGGCCGCATGATGGATGCTGCCGAAGCCGAAAGCGCTGGCCTTGTTGCGCGCGTCGTACCGCATGATGATCTGCTTGGGGACGCACTGAAGACAGCCGCGACCATTGCTTCGAAGGCGCCGATGGCCGCTATCGCCAACAAGGAAATGGTCAATGCCGCCTTTGAAACGACGCTGGAGCTTGGCCTGGGGCACGAGCGCCGCATATTCCAGATCCTCGCAGCGAGCGAAGACAAGGCCGAAGGAATGGCCGCGTTCATCGAGAAGAGAGAAGGTCGCTGGAAGGGACGTTGAGACCCCTCTGCTCTTCTGACCCTATCCAATGGTGGGTACCGAGCGGTGCCGGCAGCCCAATAAGCGGCACCTCGTTCTGAACTGGGAGTATGTTTGTGAAAATCGCCTTTATTGGCCTTGGTAACATGGGTGGCGGAATGGCCGCCAACCTTGTGAAGTCCGGGCATGAGGTTCGTGCCTTCGATCTCTCGGACATCGCTTTGAACGCAGCGAAAGAGCATGGCTGCGAGGCATTCACCAGCGCTTCCGAAGCCTGCGAGGGTGTGAACGCGGTCGTCTCCATGCTGCCCAATGGTGCCATCGTTAAGGCGGTCTATACCAACGATGTGATCGGCAAGGCACCGGCTGGCGCAGTATTCCTCGATTGCTCCACGATCGACGTGGCGACTGCCCGTGAAGTGGCTGCAGATGCCGAAGCGGCGGGCTATGCCATGGCCGACGCTCCGGTTTCGGGCGGCATCGCTGCTGCCGATGCGGGCACGCTCACCTTCATGGTCGGCGGCTCCGAAGAGGCCTTCAAACGGGCAGAGCCGGTGCTGAGCGCAATGGGCAAGGCCGTGATACATGCCGGACAGGCTGGCAACGGTCAGGCGGCGAAAATCTGCAACAATATGCTGCTGGGCATCCACATGATCGGCACGTGCGAAGCTTTTGCCATGGCGCAGAATCTGGGCCTCGATCCGCAGACATTCTACGACATTTCCAGCGTCAGCTCCGGGCAGTGCTGGTCCATGACGAGCTATTGCCCAGTTCCCGGCGTCGGCCCTTCCACGCCTGCCGACGATGGTTACCAGGGAGGCTTCGCCACCGGGCTGATGCTGAAGGATCTGAAGCTGGCGATGGAAGCTGCGCAGACCGCCGGGGTAGACCCGCACATGGGCCAGCGCGCGCGTGAGCTCTACGAGGCTTTCGATGCCGCCGGAAACGGTGCTCGCGATTTCTCGGCGATCATCACCTCCTTGAAGTAGGGTTTTACCAATGTCCGCAAATATCGCCGAAATGGAACGCCGCCGTGAAGCTGCCCGCATGGGCGGTGGCCAGAAGCGCATCGATGCGCAGCACGCCAAGGGCAAGCTGACCGCGCGCGAGCGGCTGGATGTGCTGCTGGACGAAGGCT
>JBASBA010000275.1:0-3521 GCA_049650885.1 Alteraurantiacibacter sp.
ATTATGTCGAAGAAGGAAAACGTCTCGGTCTCCTGAATGAGAACGATGGGCCCGGCAATTTTCACCTTCTGCCAAACGGCGTTTTCTTCGGTGAGACCGCCGCAGGGCCGTGGAGAGTATGGGAAACAGGCCGCTTTTCCGATGATATCGAAGATCGCCCCGCTTTCGCCACCCAATCGGGGCCGATGCTGGTAATCGACAGTGAACTGCATCCAGCTTTTGATATCGACGGTGACAGCCGTAAAATCCGCAATGCGGTAGGTGTCGATGCGGCAGGTCGCGCGCATTTCATCATCACGGAGGCACCTGTCAGCTTCGGCAAGCTTGCCCGCCTTTATCGCGACGTGTTGAAGGTCAAGAATGCGCTATTCCTGGATGGCAGCGTTTCGCAAATTTGGGATCCGGCAAAGGATCGTCTCGATGGTGGACCCTCCATCGGCCCGATCATCCTCGTTACCGACAAGGAAACCAGTCAATGACACAATATCGCGACCTTTATCCCGAAATCGAACCCTTCGACAGCGGGTTGCTGGATGTGGGTGAAGGCCATTCGCTGTATTGGGAGCGTGTTGGCACGAAGGGCGCGAAGCCTGCAGTGATGCTGCACGGTGGCCCTGGCGGCGGAATCAGTCCGGATCATCGTCGCCAGTGGGACCCCGAACTTTACGACGTGCTGTTGTTCGATCAGCGAGGCTGCGGCAAATCGCTGCCCTTCGCAGAGATCGAGAACAACGACACCTGGCGCATCGTTGCCGATATGGAGCGACTGCGCGAGATGTGCGGTTTTGAGCAATGGCAGGTTTTCGGCGGCAGCTGGGGCGCGACCCTGGCCCTCGCCTATGCGCAGAGCCATCCAAAGCGGACAAGCGAACTGGTTTTGCGTGGCGTATTCCTTGGCCGCACGAAAGAGAAAGCATGGCTGTACGAATACGGCGCCAGCGAGATCATGGCAGAGCAATGGGACGCCTTTACCGGACTAATACCGAAGAATGAGCGCAGCAATCTGGTGCAAGCCTATCACGACCGGCTGACGAGTGACGATGAAGAAACCCGCCTTGCCGCTGCCCGCGAATGGTCACTGTGGGAAGGTAATGTTGCCACTCTTTTGCCCAATGTCGACCTGCTGGATAGCTTTGCCGATCCGGCCAAGGCGGTCCCCTTCGCGCGCATTTGCGCTCGCTTTTTCCTGGAGGATTTCTTCCTTGAAGAAGCGCAGCTGCTGAAAAACGCCGACAGGATTCGCAAGATACCCGGCATTATCGTGCAGGGCCGTCACGATATCTGCACTCCGCCCACCTCTGCCTGGGAATTGCGCAAAGCGTGGCCCGAAGCGGATCTGCGGATCGTCCACGATGCGGGCCACAGCGCATCCGAACCGGGCATCATAGATGGGCTGGTTCGGGCAACCGACGAATTTGCAGGCAAATCCGCTTGATCGCGCGGGCACGAAAGGCAAAGGCAAGCGGATGAGCGAAACGCCGGATATCCTCGTTGTCGACAATTACGACAGTTTCACCTTCAACCTTGTGCATTATTTGATGGAATTGGGGGCCAAGGTTGATGTCGTACGTAACGACGCAATCAGCGCGCAGGAGGCTCTGGACACTGGCGCTGCCGGTATTCTGATCTCTCCCGGTCCATGCACACCCAACGAGGCAGGCATCAGTCTTGATCTGGTGGCAGCTTGTGCAGAAGCGCGCAGGCCGCTTCTCGGCGTGTGTCTTGGGCACCAGTCCATAGGTCAGTATTTCGGCGGCAAGGTCGCGCGCGGCGGTCTCATGCATGGCAAGACCTCGCCTGTAGAACACGACAATACCGGCGTTTTCGCCGACCTGCCTTCTCCCTTCACCGCTACCCGCTATCATTCGTTGATCGTCGAGAATATTCCCGACTGCCTTATCGTCAACGCCACCAGCAAAACACCGGGACTGGATGGCACGGCAGTGATGGGGTTCCGCCATGCGGAGCTGCCGATTCACGGTGTGCAATTCCATCCTGAAAGTATTGCCACGCAATTCGGCCACGACCTGCTCGCAAATTTCTGCAAGATTTGCGGCATCAGCGCGCAGGTGCCGGCATGAGCGTACTTCCGCCGGTCGAGCATCCGCTAACCGAAGAGGAAGCGGAAGCCGCCTTTGGTGATATGCTGGATGGTAAGGCGACGGAGGGGGAGATTGCCCGGTTCCTTTCCGATTTGTCCGATCGCGGTGAACGGGCCGAGGAAATTACCGGCGCAGCGCGCGCCATGCGCGAACGACTCATTCCGATCGACGCCCCAGAAAACGCGATCGACGTTTGCGGTACTGGTGGCGATGGCCACCACACGCTGAATGTTTCGACCGCGGTCTCGCTCGTCGTGGCTGCTTGCGGCGTTCCGGTGGCCAAGCACGGCAACCGTGCCGCCAGTTCAAAGGCCGGCGCTGCAGACACGCTGGAGGCTTTGGGCCTCGATATGGATGCAGCGGGACGTACCGCCGAACATACCCTGCGCGAAATCGGCATCTGCTTTCTTTTTGCCAGGAACCACCATCCCGCGATGGCGCAAATCCAGCCTATTCGCACAAGATTGGCAAAGCGGACGATCTTCAACCTGATGGGTCCGCTGTCCAATCCCGCCCGCGTGCGCCGCCAACTTATCGGCATTGCGCGCCCGGCATATGTGCCGATCTATGCCGACGCGATGGCGCGCCTCGGGACTGAGCACAGCTTCATCGTTTCAGGTGATGAGGGGCTGGACGAACTGAGCCTGGACGAAGGCAACGAAATTGCCGATGTGCGCGGGCGCGAAGTTCTGATGCGCCGCGTTCGTGCGGAAGATGCAGGCCTGCCTCACGCCCCCGTCGAAGCAATACGCGGCGGCGATGCCGAACATAATGCCCGGGCGCTGGAAGCTCTGCTTATGGGGACACCCGGCCCGTATCGCGATGCCGTGTTGTTCAATGCGGCCGGATCGCTGATCGTGGCAGGCGAGGTAGAAAGCTGGGAGGACGGCGTGGAAGAGGCGGCGGAGGCGTTGGACAAGGGACTGGCCAAGGCATTGCTCGATTGTTGGATTGCGGCGGCGAAATGAACAAGCTGGAAGAGATATGCGAGACCAAGCGTGACGAACTGCGCATCCGCAAGGGTGCAAAAACGCTGGCCGATTTCGATCGTTTGGCGAAGGGAGCATCAGCCCCGCGAGGATTTCGGCGCGCGCTTGAGGACAAGGCTGCTCACGGCTTCGGCCTGATTGCAGAAATCAAGAAAGCTTCACCATCCAAGGGTCTGATTCGAGAAGATTTCCGACCACATCAACACGCGATGGATTATGCGAAGGGCGGCGCGGCGTGTCTTTCTGTCCTTACCGATGCGCCCTATTTTCAGGGGCGTGAGGATTACCTGACCGACGCGCGCGCATCATGCGCCCTGCCCGTTTTGCGCAAGGATTTCATGATTGATCCGTGGCAGGTGGCAGAAAGCCGGGCGCTGGGCGCGGATGCAATTCTGATTATCGTCGCTGCGCTGGATGATGGGCTGATGGC
>JBASBA010000276.1:0-4850 GCA_049650885.1 Alteraurantiacibacter sp.
CCACGCACATGCATCGGCGGGTGATCACTTATCCCCCGCGACTCAGTTGGAAGCTGCCAGTTGGGCCTGTAAAACCGACTCGAAGTCATGTCCCGCGAAACCTGTCGCGCTGCTTCGTAAATCTAGGTCTAGTAGGTCCACATGACAAGGCAACCACCACCCCTTGTGAATCAGGTAAGGCCGCTGCGCAAGAGCGTTAAGGTCTATTTACCGAGCGTTTGAACACATTCGCAGGGTGTATCAGACAAACAATACGGCGCGACGCGTGGTCCAACCTCGCCTCGCGCGCAGTGCAAGGGCCAAAATCAAACTGCGGAAAAAAACCTGTCGGCGTTCGGCAAGGCGGGACTGCCAAATCGCGATCGGGCATATCGCGTTGGTGAAGCCTTATATTAACCCTGATGGTGGATAGCGATGACAGCTGCGAGCGAGCGTCTGCGCGCAGCACTGGCGGGACAGCAGGGACAGGACTTCATTCATGATCGCAATGTTCAAGGCGATACCATTCGGCATCTTTCTGACCTTGCTGGTTTCGCTGTTCATCGGCTCTGCCGGATCGGCCGGCGGCCAACTGGTGGTCTTTCCGTTCGATGTGACCATAATGGAAATCGGCGTCGACTTTACCTTGTACTGGAGCTGGCGGATGTTTCTCGGCTCCACCGGCCTAGCCTTTGCCCTTTTGCTGATGCTGGACTGATCAGCCTGCATCCTGGCAATGCGCGGCCCTAGGGCACCAGCACCGTATCGATCACCGCGTCATCCGTTTCCGGATAATCGAGTATATAGTGCAAACCGCGGCTTTCGTGGCGCTTCAGCGCGCTTTGCACGATCAGGTCGGCGCACTGGTGCAGATTGCGCAGTTCGATCAGATCGGTGGTGACGCGGAAGTTGCCGTAATAATCCTCGATCTCGCTTTCCAGCAGATCGATCCGGTTCTTGGCGCGCTCCAGCCGTTTCGTGGTGCGCACGATGCCGACATAGTTCCACATCATGCGCCGGATTTCTGTCCAGTTCTGCTTGATGACCACTTCCTCGTCGGAATCGGTTACGCGGCTTTCATCCCATTCGCGGATGGCGGGCGGCGCTTCGAACCCGTCCCAGTGCGCCAGAATATCGCGCGCGGCGGATTCGCCGTATACAAAACATTCCAGCAGAGAGTTGGAGGCGAGGCGGTTGGCCCCGTGCAACCCGCTTTCCGTGCATTCCCCAGCTGCATAAAGGCCGGGCAGATCGGTGCGTCCGTTCAGGTCTATCACCACGCCGCCGCACGTATAATGCTGCGCGGGCACCACGGGGATCGGGCCGGTGGTCATGTCGATGCCCAGGCCCAGCAGCTTCTCGTGGATGGTGGGAAAATGCTCTCTCACGAATTCGGCCGGCTGGTGGCTGATATCCAGGTGCACATAATCGAGGCCGAAGCGCTTTATCTGATCGTCAATCGCGCGGGCCACCACATCACGCGGGGCCAGTTCCATCCGCTCCGCATCGTAATCCTGCATGAAGCGGTGCCCGGTTTCCGGGTGGAACAGCCTGCCGCCCTCCCCGCGCACAGCCTCCGTCACGAGGAAGTTCTTCACCTCCAGATTATACAGGCAGGTGGGGTGGAACTGCATCATCTCCATGTTGGAAACCCGCGCGCCCGCACGCCATGCCATCGCGATGCCATCACCCGTCGCCCCGCGCGGCGCAGTGGAGAACTGGTATACGCGGCCCGCACCGCCCGCCGCCATGATCGTGGCGCGGGCGGTGTAGGCCTCCACCTTCCCCGTCGCCGTATCCAGCGCATAGGCGCCCCACACCCGCCCGCTGCCCGAATATTTCGCCTCGTGGCGTCCGGTGATGAGGTCGATGCAGGTGCGATCGGGCAGCAGGGTGATATTGGGATTTTCCTCCGCCGCCTTAAGCAGGGCGGCCTGCACCGCCCAGCCGGTGGCATCGTCTACGTGCACGATACGGCGATGCGAATGGCCGCCCTCGCGGGTGAGATGCAGATCGCCGCTTTCACGATTGAACGGCACGCCCAGTTCGCACAACCTGTCTATCGCAGCAGGAGCGCGCTCGATCACGAACTCCACCGTCTCGAGATCGTTCAGGCCCGCACCTGCGACCATCGTGTCGCGAATGTGATCGTCAAATGTATCGCCCGCGTCCAGCACGGCAGCGATGCCGCCCTGCGCCCAGGCGGTGGAGCCGCTGGTCAGCTTGCCCTTGGCCAGCACCAGCACACGCAGCTCTGTCGCCAGGGAGAGGGCCGCCGTGAGGCCAGCAGCGCCGGAGCCGATTACCAGCACGTCGAATTCGGTCGAATTATCGTTCAACGTGCAATCCCTGGCCCGCTGTCCCAGACGCTCGCAAGGCCGAAGCATTTCAAACGGCACGTATCGCTGCAGCGCAACACTGTTGCTATGGGTAAAGACCTGATGGTATGTTGCGGCGCAGCACGACAGATCATGTCCGGCGTAATTCGCATCGCATTACCGGGAAGGAGTGCAAGTTATGTACTCTCAGCTCCTGTGTCTGTTCGATCGACACCGGCCCGTTGGCCATCGCGCCGACTGGGACGGCGAAACCTTTGTCAGTCGATGCGAAAGTTGCAACCGGCCGATAAAGCGCGTGGGCAAGCAAAAGTGGCGGCTTCGCCATGAGGCGAGCGTCTAACTTTCAGCGCCTGCAACGCAATTTCGTGCGAGGCGAACCTCGTCACCATCAATGCTGCGCATCGTCCTGCGATGTCAGTTGCACGAACACATCCTCCAGATCGGCCTCGCGGGTCGAGACATCGTCGATCACGAAACCCTGCTGCTGCACCTTTGCCAGGACTTGCCCGGCGGTCATTTCACTCTTGTCGAAAGTGATTTCGATCACCCGTTCGCCAACTTTCTCGGATTTGTGGAAGCGCGGGTCCGCTGGCATTTCGGTGAAATCCGCATCCACGGTGACGGCCACGATCTTCTCGCCCATCATGCCCACCAGTTCGCGCGTGGGCTTGTTGGCGATCAACTCGCCGTGGTTGATAATGGCGATCTGCTCGCAAAGCTCCTCGGCCTCCTCAAGGTAATGCGTGGTCAGCACCACCGTTACCCCTTCGGCATTCAGATCATTTACCAGATCCCACAATTGCTTGCGCAGTTCCACGTCCACACCGGCCGTCGGCTCGTCCAGCACCAGGATGGGCGGGGAATGCACCATGGCCTTGGCAATCAGCAGCCGCCGCTTCATTCCCCCTGACAGGGTGCGGGCATAGGCGTTGCGCTTGTCTTCCAGCCGCACCGCCTTCAGCAATTCTTCCGACCGGCGTAGCGCCTTGGCGATGCCGTAAAAACCGCCCTGGTTTTCCAGCACCTCGAACGGAGTGAAAAACGGATCGAACACGATTTCCTGCGGCACGATGCCGATGTTCAGCTTCGCATTGCGGTGATCGGTGTCGATATCATGGCCCCAGATCTTCACCTGGCCGCCCGTTTTGTTGACGAGGCCCGCCATGATATTGATCAGCGTCGATTTGCCCGCGCCATTGGGGCCAAGCAGACCGAAAACGCTGCCCTCCGGCACATCGAAGCTGACGCCTTTCAGCGCCAGTTTGGGCGGTTCGTCACCTGAACCGGCGTATTCCTTCACAAGGTCGCGAATTTCGATTGCTGCTTCGGCCATGGCAGCAGCCCTTAGGGGCTTTTCGATCCTCGCGTAAAGCGATAGGAGCATTCACATCATGGATCACACATCGCAAACCACCCCCGATACCACGCCCGAAACCACGCTGGTCGACACGCCCCGCGTCTGGTGCGATGGCGCCGGTGATATTCGCGGCGGCGAAAACTACCTTCCCGCCAGCCTGGGCCACCCGCGCGTCTACATGCAGATTGATGAGAAGGGTTACGTCGATTGCGGCTATTGCGACAGGCGCTTCATCCTGAAGGGCGGCGTGGCGGACGATGGCAATGTGCCCGACGTGGCGCCTTCGAAGGCGGTCATGGATGTCGCGCCCGACGGCACGGGCGTATAGGCCGTCAGGCGCAACACTCATTGCCGGTTCATCATCGCAAATGTAAAACCCGTCTCATAGGAGACGCATGATGATGAAAGCCTTTGGTATTTCCGCTGCAGTCGCCGCGATGGCAATGACCGTCCCCGCAACTGCGCAAGACCGTGAAGAACGTGGCGCGATCGCCTTTGCAGAGCTGGTTGAAGGCCGCACTGCCGGCGAGCCAACCAACTGCATCAACACATTCCAGTCCAATCGCCTGCGCGTGGAAGAAAATGTCGGCCTGGTTTACGAACGTGGAGACACGATCTGGGTGGCACGCACCACCAATCCGCGCAGCCTTGATCGCTGGGATGTGCCGATCATCGAACGCTACAGTTCGCGCCTGTGCACCACTGATGTGACCCGCACGATTGATCGTTCGTCCGGCATGTTCAGCGGCGTATTGTTCCTGGATGACTTTGTGCCCTACACGCGGATCGACGCCGAAGGCTGACTGGAGCGGTGACGGTCGCACAAAGGCCCTGGGCTACCGACCTGCTGCATTTCTGGTTTCATGAATTGACCCCGCAAGACTGGTGGGGAGGTTCCGACCAGTTGGACGATAGAATTGAAAAGCGCTTCCGGCCCTGGCTGGAGGCGCTTTTTACGTGTGCGCCCGGCAATTTTCTGGCGGACCCGCAAACAGCGCTGGCCGCCGTGCTGTTGTTCGATCAGGTGCCGCGCAACGTCTTTCGCGATAATCAGCGCGCATTCGCCACCGATCCGCTGGCGCGCGCCATCACGCATGGCGCGTTGCGGCGTGGCTATCTGCCTCTCCTCCGGCCAGAGCAGCGGCAGTTCATGGCGATGCCGCTGATGCACAGCG
>JBASBA010000277.1:0-5591 GCA_049650885.1 Alteraurantiacibacter sp.
GTGGAGGACTTCATCGTCGAACTGGCCGATGGCGATCGTTGCTATTCAGGGCGCTTTGCCATGCAGACAGACGATGGTTCGCCGGCATGCCGCTATCCGCAATTTCGCGAAACGCTGCCTAACGGCGTCAGCTACAATGTTCTGGACCTTGGCATGGTCGGCGTGGACAATACGGCGCCCGTCATCATCCCCGATGACCACGTGTTCATGATGGGTGACAATCGTGACAATTCGCAGGACAGCCGTCGCCCTACCATATCGGGCGGCTGGGTTGGCCTGGTGCCGACAGAGAACCTCGTCGCCGAAGCCAGCTTCATGTACTGGTCCTATGGCAACGGCGTGCGCTGGAACCGGATTTTCAAAGGGATATGAGCACGCTGCAGCCGGACACGCGCGCATGGCTGGAAAGCCACGGCTTTGGTATTCATAACGAGGCGATCTGGCACGAAGCCCTGACCCACGGCAGCACCGGAGAGGCCAAGGATTACGACCGGCTGGAATTCCTCGGGGATCGTGTGCTGGGGCTGACGATTGCCGATTGGCTGTATGATCATTCGAAAAGCGCGGAAGGAAAGCTGGCGCAGCGTCTGAATGCTCTTGTCAGCAAGCATACCTGCGCTGGCCGTGCCCGTGCGATTGGTCTTTCTGCACATGTTCGCCTGGGCAAACAGGCCCGCGAGGATGGCGCGCAGGATAGTATCAACGTGCTTGGCGACATCATGGAATCGTTGCTGGGTGCCAATTTTCTGGAAGCCGGGTTCGATGCCACTGCCGATCTTATCAAGGCGCTATGGCGGGAAGTTTTCGATGGCGGAACAGGCCGTAGCAAGCATCCCAAAAGCGCGTTGCAGGAGTGGGCGGCAGGCAACCAGCGCCGCGCGCCGGACTATGAAATCACAGAAACATCGGGACCCGATCACAACCGCCGCTACACCGTTAAAGTCAGCGTGCATAACGTTGGCGCGGTGGAAGCCACGGCAAGCGGCAAGCGCGAAGCCGAGACAGAGGCTGCGCGATTGTTCATGGAGAAATACGGATGACCCAGAACGCTGATACGATCGGCTCACAAACAAGATGCGGCGTTGTGGCCGTTATCGGCGCACCAAATGCCGGAAAGTCCACGCTGGTCAACCAGCTTGTCGGCCAGAAGGTCGCCATCACCAGTGCCAAGGCACAAACCACGCGTGCGCGGCTGATGGGCATCGCCCTGCATGGCCCAGCGCAAATGATCCTCGTCGACACGCCTGGCATATTCGAACCCAGGCGCAGGCTGGACAGGGCCATGGTAAGCGCGGCCTGGGAAGGTGCGGTGGCGGCCGATGCGGTGCTGCTGGTGGTCGATCCGATCAAGCAGCGCAGGCATGAACTGATGCCACTGGTGGAGCAATTGAAAGACCGCAAGGAGCGCAAGATACTGGTGCTCAACAAAGTCGACAGGGCGAAGAAGGAACCTTTGCTGGAATTGGCGCAGGAGCTGAACGAGCTTGCCGATTTCAGCGAGGTGTATTTCGTCTCCGCGCTTACCGGCGATGGTGTCGAGCAATTGAAGGATACGCTTTCAGAGCTAATGCCGGAAAGCCCGTGGCATTATCCCGAAGACCAGGTTTCCGATGCCAGCGAACGCCTGCTGGCCACCGAAGTCACGCGCGAGCAATTGTATCAGCAGCTCCACGAGGAACTGCCCTACGACGCCGCCGTGCGTCCTGAAAGCTATGAACAGCGCAAGGACGGCAGTGTCGAAGTGCGCCAGCAGATCGTCATATCGCGCGACAGCCAGAAGCCTATCGTGCTTGGCAAGGGCGGCCGGCGCATCAAGGAAATCGGTGAAGCTGCGCGCAAGGAATTGAGCGAGATCCTGGGTGTCCAGGTGCATCTGTTCCTGCATGTGAAGGTGGATGAGAAATGGGCCGAAAACCGCGAAGTCTACGAGGAAATCGGTCTCGACTGGGTGAAGTGACACCACCACGCGAGGGGATTTCCCCTGCAGCAGAAGCTGACGATCGACGGCCGGAGGATGGGTTGACGGCGAACTTCGACGGGCCGCAAGCTGACGGTCAGTGGTTCGCCGGATTGTCCCGCTGGCTGAACCGCGCCATACTGGCCAGCGCCGCCACCACGGCCAATGCACAACTGACGTATAGCGGCGTCGGGCCAAGCCCCAGCCCGCTGGCCAACACGATGCCCACGACAACCGCCGCCATCGTCTGCCCGAACAGGCGCGACGTGGAGAGCAATCCGCCCGCTGCAGCGGCCCGGTCTCTCGGCGCGCGGCCGATCAGCAACCGCGAGTTAGGACTGAAGAACAAGCCAAAGCCCATCGCCGTAAGACTCAATCGCCAGGCAATGCCCATGCCCCCCGGTTGATCAGGCATCGTGGCAAGCAGGGCCAACCCTATGATGGCGATGGTCATGCCGGTAACACCCAGTTTCGTGGCCGCAATCCGATCCGATGCCCAGCCTGCCAATGGCGATACCACCAGCATGGTGAGCGGGAACGGCAGCAGCAACAGACCCACAGTTTGCGGCTCGTACCCCATCCCGTTTTCAAGGCGGAACGGCAGGGCCAGCATCAACGCGCCGGCAGAGATGAAACTGGTGAAATTGGCCAGCGCAGAAAGGCCGATCACGGGTTTTGCCAGAAGGTCTACGGGAAACACCGGGGCATCCCGCCGCTTCTCCCGGCGCACCAGCAGATACAGCGCCACGACACCCAGCGCAAAGCAGGCAATTCCCCATACCAATGCATCATGCGTGCCAAGCTGGATACCGCCTACCAGCAAAAGCATGGTCACCGCACTCAAGACCGCGCTTTTCCATTTCGGCGTCTGGTTGCGCGGTTCGGGATCAGGGAGAAACCGCCCTAGCATCAAGGAGATTATGGCCAGCGGCGCAGCAGCTACGAAGACCAGCTGCCAGGCCAGATTGCCCACGATATAGCCACCCAATGTCGGTGCCAGAGCAGCCGAACTGGCAACGATCACGCTGTTCAATCCCAGTCCGGCGCCCAATTGGCTGGCAGGGTATATCTGACGTAACATTGCAGCAGACACGCTGAGCGCCATCGCTGCGCCAATCGCCTGCACGCCGCGCAGCGCGAGGAGAATAGTGAAAGTATCGGCAAAATAGCACGCGGCAGAAGCGGCCATGAACAGCACTTGCCCGATCTGGTAGAGGCGCCTGTGCCCCATCCTGTCTCCCAATGACGAAAACGGCAAAAGCAGCATGACCAGCACCAGCTGATACACCGTCACCACATTGGTAACCGCAGCCTCGGTTACACCAAGATCGCGCGCGATGGTGGGTAGAGCAACGTTGGCGATGGAACCGTCCAGCACCAGCAGGGATGTGCCGAAGCATATCGCGGCAATTGCCCACCAGCGACGCGGCTTTGGCAGACCGGCGTGATCGTCCGTCACCTTTGGCGGGTTCATACCCGGATGCAGATGCGCGTGTGAATTCATCGCCGTTAGGTGCGCCTGCGATCGGCTTTTCGCAAGTGCAACATCAGCTTATGTTTAAGAGACGGCTACTGCCCGCAAGCGCGATTGCATCATCGGCGCAGCCAAGGGCAAAGTTAATCAGCGTTTCTTGGCGATCGCGATCTTGTTTTTCTTGGCAAAATCGCGCGTCGATTCTTCGCTGCGGTTCAGGGCCTTGGCAATCTGCTTCAATCCCTGGCCCTTGCTGGCCAGCAGTTTCAGCTTGCCTGACTCTTCCCCATTCCAGGGCTGTTTGTGCCGCTCGAATTGATCCTTGCCCATCAGCTTTCCTCTTCGGCCTTCGCAGAGGCCTTCTTTTTCGCAGGTGCCTTCTTCTTGGCGGCGGCCTTCTTTGCAGGAGCTTTCTTTGCCGCAGCCTTCTTGGCCGGCGCTTTCTTTTTGGCCGGAGCCTTGCGCTTCTTTTTCGCCGGAGCCTTGGCAGCCTTTTCCGCAATCAGCACCAGCGCCTGCTCCAGGGTCAACGCATCCTGATCCGTGTCCTTGGGAAGCGTGGCATTAACGCTGCCGTCCGTGATGTAAGGGCCATAGCGGCCATCCATCAGTTTCACTTCCTCGCCAGCTTCCGTCTTGCCGAGGATCTTCAACGGCTCACGACTGCCGCGTCCGCCCTTGCTCTTAGCGGATTCGGCCAGCAGGTCGACGGCGCGGTTCATGCCGATTTCAAAGATTTCGGCGGTGTTCTGCAGCTTACCGTATGTTCCCTCGTGTCGAACCGCAGGGCCATAACGCCACAACCCGGCCTCGATATCCTTCCCGGTATCCGGGTGCTGGCCAACGACGCGCGGCAGCGCCAGCAGTTTGAGTGCCCACTCCAGATCGAAGTCGTCGATGTCCTTGGGGATGGAGGCACGCTTGATTTCCTTGCCCTCGCCCGTTTGCACATACGGCCCGAATCGACCCGATTTGCGCTCTACCGGAAGGCCCGTTTCGGGATCTTCGCCCATCGCGCCATCGTCGCTTCCGTCATCATTGCCGGGCTGGCCGAACTTGCGGCGGAAGGTGCATTCCGGATAGTTTACGCAGCCGATGAAGGCGCCGTATTTGCCGCCGCGCAAATGCAGCTCGCCGCCTTCGCGGTTCTGCTCCGCACAAAGCGGGCACCAGCGCGGATGATGGCCATCTTCGCGTTCGGGAAACAGAAAATCTGAAAGGAATTCGTCCAGCACCTCGGTCACTTCCGAAGGCTGACGCTCCATGACCTCGTCGCTCTTGGGTTTGAAGTCACGCCAGAATTCTTCCAGCAGCGCCTTGTACTGTGCGCGCCCGCCGGAAACCTCGTCCAGCTCGTCTTCCATGCTGGCGGTAAAGTCATACGCGACATAGCGGGGAAAGAAGCGTTCCAGGAATGCCGTGAGAAGCCGGCCCGAATCCTCTGCAAAGAAACGGTTTTTCTCCATCCGGACATAGTCTCGATCGCGCAGTGTCTGGATCGTGGAGGCATAGGTGGACGGGCGGCCAATGCCCAGTTCTTCCAGGCGTTTCACCAGCGAAGCCTCGGAAAAGCGCGGGGGTGGCTGGGTGAAGTGTTGCAATGCTTCTACCGATTTCTTCGCCGGAGAATCGCCCTTGCGCATGATCGGCAACAGATTGTCGTCATCTTCTTCCGACTTCTCGTCAAAGCTCTCGGAATAGACCGCCAGGAAGCCGGGGAATTTCACCACCTGGCCCGTGGCCCGCAATTCGTGCTTGCCGGTGGGATCGCGCATGGTGACGGTGGTGCGTTCAAGCTGAGCGGTAGCCATCTGGGTCGCCATCGCACGCTTGAAGATCAGATCGTACAGCTTGGCTTCATCGCCCGATGCGGCGCGGTCGCGGCTGAAATTGGTCGGGCGGATCGCCTCATGCGCTTCCTGCGCGTTCTTGGCCTTGGTGGAATAGAAACGCGGTTTTTCCGGGCGGTACTCCTCTGAATACCTTTCGGAAATGGCATCACGGCAGGCCATGATGGCACTCATGTCCATCTGCACGCCGTCGGTACGCATGTAGGTTATCGCGCCTGCCTCGTACAGCGATTGCGCACAGCGCATGGTGTGACTGGCAGAGAAGCCCAGCTTGCGCGAAGCCTCCTGCTGCAGGGTGGAGGTGGTGAAC
>JBASBA010000278.1:0-6605 GCA_049650885.1 Alteraurantiacibacter sp.
GGATGGCGCGGCGCAAGGCTACGATGGTGTCCTGGTGCGCACGGGCTGCGCCCAATAGTTCCTCGGTCAGCATGACATTCCCCGCCTATGGTTCGGGCAGAGGGCGCGGCCCCCCCGCGATGATTGAAATTCTGCCTATGCCACCCATCTTCCAGTTCTGCACCACACAAACCGATATACGTCATGTTGCGATGGTGCCATTGTTTGCCCAACATGTTGCACAACGGCACCTGTTGGTGCGGCCAGTTTGCGCGAGCCAAGCGAAAACCGTAGCATTTGGCGCGACCACATGTTTAAGGCGGGCAGATATGAACGGAAGCATTCATCTCTTCGAGCGCTTGCCGCAAGTCGATGCGATTGTGCGCGACGAGAAAGAGATCGCAAATGCGGCCACCCGCACGCAACCGCTGGTGGGGTTGATCCGCAACGGGCGTAGCCACCGCAACGAGGGGCGAAGCAGCGCAGAAGACCTGGGCGAAAACGTGGTGCTGGCAACGCCCCGTCGCCGCAGCGAGCTTTCCGGAGTACTGGCCGATTTTGCAGCCAGGCAGGTGGATTATATCGCGATTGACGGCGGTGATGGCACCGTGCGTGACGTGCTGACCTGCGGCGCGGGCGTATTCGGTGACACCTGGCCGATGTTGATCGTGTTGCCCGGCGGCAAGACCAACGCATTGGCGCTGGATCTGGGCATCCCGACAGACTGGGCTTTCGACGATGCAATGTCTGCCGTGCAACGCGGCAAATTGTTGGTTCGGCAACCGTTGGTAATTTCGCAGCGCGACAACGACCGGGCGCAGGTGCGTGGTTTTGTAATGGGGGCAGGCGTGTTCAACCAGGCCATCACGCTGGGGCAGCGCAGCCATGATCTGGGAGCCTTCAACCATGCAGTCGTCGCCATCACTGCGGTGTGGAGTGTGGCGCAGGCGATGTTCGGCATGTCGGCGAACAAGTGGCGGCAAGGCACCGCGATGCGCATTCACCGGTCCGATGGCGAGGAATTGCCCCATTACGGCGGCCTTCCGGCAGATGAGCGTTACCTGTTGTTCGCTTCGACCTTGCAGAGATATCCGGCCGGTCTCGATCCGTTTCGCGACATAGCGGAGCCGCTGCAATTGGCGGTGATCGACAACCCGCGTCGGCGCCTGTTGTCCAGATTGCCCTCTATCTTTCGCGGCAAGGCCAGCGCCAGAACGCGCCGTCACGGCTTTCATGCTTTTGGCGATACCGCGGTCAATCTGGATATTGGTGACGCATTCATCCTGGATGGCGAGGCTTTCCCGGCCGGACAATATCGCTTGTCTGCCGGGCCAAAGTTGCGCTTCGTCGTACCATGAGGCTCCGGTCGCGCGTGGACGCGACCCTTGCTCGCAACGTGGATCCGGCGGTGGCCGCCTTTGCCGCGCGACTGGCAGATGAAAAGCCTGCACTTGGCGTGCTGTTCTATGGGTCGAACCTGCGCACCGGACTGCGCGAGGGTGTGCTGGATTTCTATATCCTGACCGATGGCGATGCCGAGACCGGCCTGTGGCCCACAGTATCCTATCGCGAATGGGAATACGAAGGGGAAACGCTGCGCGCCAAGATCGCGACCATGACCCTGCACAAGTTCACCGAGGCCGCCCGCGGCGAAACGATTGACACCACGATCTGGGCACGCTTCGTGCAGCCCAGCGCGCTGGTGTGGTGCCGGGACGAGGCTGCGCGTCTGAATATCGCCGCGGCGATAGAGGCTGCCGCCATCACTGCCGCGCGACTGGCCGCGGCCGCAGGTCCGCCAAGCGGGCAGGAGGAGGACTACTGGCGAGCATTGTTTCGCCACACCTATCGCGCCGAATTCCGCGTGGAAAAACCGGGACGCGAGGATTCCATTCTGTCGCTCAATCCCGATCATTTTACAGGATTGCTGCCCGATGCGCTGGCAGCGGGCGGCATCGCCTATGGCAACGACAATGGTATGCTGACGCCGCGCATTTCAGTGGCGGAGCGCAAGCGGATACTGGCATGGTGGGAAAGGTGCCGCAGGATGGGCAAGCCGCTGAACATCGCCCGGCTGGCGCGCGCCACGCGCACATTTGATGGCGCTGCGCGCTATGCGGCGTGGAAGGTGGAACGACACACAGGCGAGAAAATCGAGATAACCCCGTTCCGGGAAAAACATCCGATCCTATTCTCGCCCGCGATCGCCTTCAAACTGTGGCGCGCGCAAAGAAAACGCCGCGAATAAGGCTTACATGTAGCGCATGCTGATCCGCATTGGCAGCACTTCGCGGCCGATGCTGAAGCGCGTCTTGTCGATGCCCGGTTTGCCCAGATTGAAGATATTGATGCTGGGGTTGTTGGACATTCCGCCACCATCGCTGGTGACGTCCGTGCGGCCATTGTTGTTCTTGTCGTGCCGGATGGCGATGGCATAATTGCCGGGACGGGGCACGGGCATGCAAACCTGCATGGTGCCGCCGCGCGCGGGCAGTTCGATCCTGTTGATCCACCGGCCGCTCTCCAGCCAGTCTGCACCGGTGCCAGGATAAAGCTGGAAGCGCATGGTGCCGGTTGAGCCTTCGACATTGGTCACCTGCATCCACACCGCCGGGCCATTGCCCTGGCACGGCGTGACGGAGTGCCTGATCTCGTTGCGATATTGCGCATTCGCAGGCGCGCTTAGCCCGATAGCAAGGGCGGCCACGGCGAAAAGACGAAGATATTGCCTGATCATTAAAATTCAAATCCTCCGGCCAGTATTCATTTCGGCCGCTGTAAACGGCGTTCGAAAGAGCGTTTTGCACTGGCAATAGCTGTTATTTGCCAGAGTCTTGGCAGTTATGCACTGAACCGCGGCTGAAGCAGTCTGCAATCGCGCGCTAAGGGCGTTGCATCGCAACACTGGTGGAAAACGAGGCTGACGCTTCTTGTTACCCGATTCGCACACCTCTAATGCGGAAAGTTAATTATGGCTCAACCCCTTATATCGCCTTCGATCCTTTCCTCCGACTTTGCAAAGTTGGGTGAGGAAGTGCGCGCCATTGATGCAGCTGGCTGCGACTGGGTGCATGTTGATGTGATGGACGGGCATTACGTGCCCAACATTACCATCGGTCCAGACGTGGTAAAGGCCTTGCGTCCGCATTCGCAAAAGACCTTCGACGTGCACCTGATGGTGTCGCCCGTGGATCTGTGGATTGAACCGTTTGCCGATGCAGGCGCCGATATCATCACCGTCCATCCCGAGGCGGGCGCGCATGTGCACCGTAGCGTTCAGGCTATCAGGTCGGCAGGCTGCAAGGCGGGTATTTCACTCAACCCGGCGACGCCCGCCAAGATGCTCGACTACCTGCTGGAGGAAATCGATCTGGTGCTGATCATGAGCGTGAACCCCGGTTTTGGCGGGCAAAGCTTCATCCATTCGCAGCTGCGCAAGATAGAGGCCGTTCGCAAGATGATCGACAAGGGCGGGCATGACGTATTGATCGAGGTTGATGGAGGGGTGAATGCTGAAACCGCCCCGTTTTGCGTCGATGCAGGTGCCGATGTGCTGGTGGCAGGTTCCGCTACCTTCAAGGGAGGGCCCGATTGTTACGCCGCCAATATCGCGGCGCTAAGAGGAGACGCGCGTTGAACGCGCATTCGGCCGAGCTTGCGGGCAAGGCCCGTCGCCGCGGCGACACACAGGCTGCGCGAGACGAAACTGACACAAACGAACAACTGGCCATCCCCCTGGGCAAGGAGGCGCGTGAGGATTTGATCGAAGCTGCTCATCCTGCACCGCAGCCTGTTATGGAAACAGGTGGAGATCTTGCCACTGATCGCGCGCTGGTGATCACCGATTTCGCGCCGCCTTCCACATCGGCAGCGGAGCGGTTGATGCGGATGGCCTTTGGTATGGGCGTCTCGCACAGCACCATCGTGGCACCCTTTCGCAAGCCATTGCGCCCGCGCCTTCAGGCCAGCGTCACCACTCCTCTTGAGGGTGATCGTGCCGCCGGCATGGCACTGCGGGCAGGGCATTTCTATGTTTATGGAGTGAAGGCGCCGTTTGTGCAGGTGGACATGGGGCCGCTGGGCAATCTCAGCCCTCCGTTCGAGCGGGTTGTGCAGGGCTTTACCTGGCTGCGCGATCTCGCCACCTCCGGCACGCCGTCGCAGGTCCGCCAAGTGGGTGAACGTCTGCTGGTGTCGTGGTTCGATGCCAATACCGTGATCGGCAAGGGGCCGGCCTGGAAGGTGGAGAATGTCGGGCTGCGCCTGCTGGCGTGGATGGTCCATGCGCCCCTGCTGATTTCCGGCAATGACAAGGCGCTGCGGCATCGCGCACTGGCCGCCATGTCCGATACCGCGCGCTGGCTGGATCGCCACGTTGGCAAGGCGGAAGACCGGCTGGGCGAAGTCGCCGGCTGGTGCGCCATCACCGCCGCAGGGCTGCTGCTGCCCGAAGGCAAGCCGCGCCGCCTGTATGGCGAAGCTGGGCTTGCCCGCGCGCTGGGCGAGGCGGTGGGCGAGGATGGCGGATTGCTGTCACGCAGTCCCGATGCGCAGATGCAGGCGATCGCCAGTCTGATCGATCTGCGCGCCTGTTACGAAGCCGCCGGGCAAGAGCCGCCCAAACTGATTGGCACCATGCTGCACATGCTGGTGCCGCCGCTGTTGGCGCTGACGCATGGCGACGGCGGGCTGGGCAACTGGCAGGGCAGCGGTGCGATCAAGGCTTCGCGTCTCGCCAGCCTGATCGAGGCGAGCGGAGTGCGTACCCGGCCGCTGAAGGAGCCGAGTGGCTGGGGTTACCAGCGCGTTACCGCGCGCAAGGGCACGCTGCTGATGGATGGATCGCCGCCGCCGCTGGGCCACCACGCCCGCCACGGCTGCGCGTCCACATTGGCATTGGAATTCAGCCATGCAGAGCATCGCATCTTCGTGAACTGCGGTGGCGCGGCGCTGGCTGGCGGACAGGTGCCCGTGCGGATCGAACAGGGCCTGCGCGCCACCGCGGCGCATTCCACCATGGTTCTGGGTGATGCGAATTCCACCGCCGTTCTGATCGATGGCAAGCTGGGCGCGGGCGTTGGCGAGGTGCATATCGATACGCGGCAGGTAAAGCTGGAAAACGGTTCTGCCACGCGGATAGAGGCAAGCCACGATGGCTATGCCTCGCGGTTTGGCCTGATCCACCGGCGCATCGTGATGCTGCGCGAAGACGGGCAGGAACTGCGCGGCGAAGATGTGCTTGTCCCATCGGGCCGCAAGGGCAAACACGGCAAGGTCCCCTTTGCCATCCGTTTCCACCTGGGCCGCAATGTGGAGGCCACGCTGGCCGACAGCGGCAAGGGTGCCAGCCTGTTGCTGCCCGATGGCAGCCTGTGGCAATTCGCCACGGGGGCAGAAAGCCTTGAAGTCGAGGAGAGCCTGTGGGTCGATGGCAATGGCAAGCCGCATCCGGTACAGCAATTGGTGATAGAGGGATTCGCCTCGCGCGGCGGCGGCAATTTCGCCTGGCTGCTCAAACGAATGGGATAGATTACACAGCATGACGGACGTTGCGATCAAGCGGGCACTTCTCTCGGTGTCCGACAAGGCAGGTATTGTGGATCTGGGCGGCAGGCTGGCGAAGGCGGGCGTTGAACTGGTTTCCACCGGCGGAACCGCCCGCGCACTGCGCGACGCCGGTCTGGATGTGCTGGACGTGTCGGACATTACCGGTTTTCCCGAAATGATGGATGGCCGGGTCAAGACCCTGCACCCGATGGTGCATGGCGGACTGCTGGCCGTGCGCGACAATGCCGATCACACCGCCGCGATGGATGCGCATGAAATTGGCGCGATCGATCTGCTGGTTGTTAACCTTTATCCGTTCGAGGAAACCGTGGCGCGCGGCGGCACTCGCGATGAAATCGTCGAGAATATCGATATCGGCGGACCGGCCATGGTGCGTTCGGCCAGCAAGAACCACCAGTTCGTCACCATCGTCACAGATCCCTCGGACTATGCCGAACTCACCGCAGAACTGGCCGCGCATGACGGGGCAACCACGCAAGGGTTCCGCACCCGCATGGCGGCAAAGGCCTTTGCCAAGACGGCCAGCTATGATGCGGCTATCGCCAACTGGTTCGCGTTTGGCGATGCCTATACCAATCCACTGGGGGCAGAGGCGCTGAAGGCCACGCCCTTCGTGGAGAAACTGCCCCAGGCTTTCATCAAGAAGGATGAGCTGCGCTACGGCGAGAACCCTCATCAGAAAGCGGCGGTATATCTGCCGCAAGCCACCGCCGTGCAGGGCATCCCGCAGGCAAGCCAGGTGCAGGGCAAGGAACTGTCCTACAACAATTACAACGATGCCGATGCGGCGCTGGAACTGGTGGCTGAATTTGCCGGCGGCGATCCGGCAGTGGTAATCGTGAAGCACGCCAACCCGTGCGGCGTGGCGCAAGCCTCTACCCTGCTTGAAGCATGGCAGCAGGCGCTGGCTTGTGACAGCGTATCGGCCTTTGGCGGTATCGTAGCCGTCAATCGCCCGCTGGACGGGCCGACAGCCAAGGCGATTTGCGAGATTTTCACCGAAGTCGTGATTGCGCCGGGTGCTGACGATGCTGCGCGAGAAGCATTTGCTGGCAAGA
>JBASBA010000279.1:0-4382 GCA_049650885.1 Alteraurantiacibacter sp.
GGCGGATTGAACGGGGAAGGAGCAACCTCACCCACTTCCTCCAACTCCCCAAGTTTCGCGTGGCCCCCTACTTCCCGCTCACCCTGAGCCTGTCGGAAGCGAAGCTGATCCGCAGGATCAACGGTCGCTTTTTCTTTTTCAGCGCTGGGAGAACTGAAGGACGATGGTTGGGGCTCCGCCCCCTCTTCGAGTCCGACAAGCTCAGCATGAACGGGGTTTGGATTGAGCGCGGAGTTTACACCCGAGGCATAAGCCTCAAGCCCCTCCCCCCGCAACCGCAAAGTTTCCACCAGCCGCGCGCGCCCATCGGTCGCCGCGCCCTGCGCGCTGTTCTGTGAAGCGCCGCTCATCGCCGCTTTCCCAACAGGACCCGCTCGTTGCGAAAATGCCGCGTCAACTGCGCCGCGGTGGTCGAAGGCCCCACCCCGATCCGCCCGGCCCGCACATGCGCCAGCCACCGCTCCTCATGCGCGATGGGGTCGGGATGATTGGAGGGGAATATGGGAGGAAGTGTCGTTCGTCTGGTCATAGGTTCACCTGTGTTTGGTGTTCAGGGAACCGGACCAGTTATAGGGCGATGGGCGTGTAGGAAAGATCCAATGGGTTAATGCGATCCCAGTTACGAACCAGACATGATCTATAAAACTTTGATATTGTTCGAAGCGCAATCTTCGAAAAAATCAGCTGCAGCTTTAGCACCTTTGTCGCTGAGGCGCACAAACGATCTACGTTTATCGCTCGGATCATCAAATCGCTCAATTAGCCCACGTTCGATCAGAGTATTGATCCATCGAAGGGCAGTCGTGCCGGGAACGCGAGCGGCAACGCAAAGTGATGTCACCGATATCCTCCGATGCTCTTCCCTTGCGACCATAAGATCCAAGATCATATCCCAGGCAGGATCAGCGAACAAAGACGGGTCGAAATGATTATCGCGCAATTGTCTATTTCGTAATATCTGCTTTATCAGCCGAGGATCGGGCATAATTCCACATTTCCCCTTCTTTACTTTTTTATTTGCATAAACATAGTAATCCAGCACATCGCCCTTATCCAGTTCAAAAGCTTTTTCAGGGACTTGATTAACGTGAGGCTCGCTATCATCGATTCCGACGCATCCGTCGAAGGTGCCGAATTTTTTTATCTGCCCGATTTCATTCTCGATGATTTCGAGGCTGCGCTTTAATGATCGCACCGTGTTTTGTTTCATAAGGCACCGTGGTATTCAATAAGATTTTCTAGACGGTTTAATAGCTCCATTGACGGTAAGGGCCTATTTTTCTTAATCGATTCCGATGACCTAAAGCACCCACTATGAGGGAAGCGATAACTATAAGAGACGGTAGTTGCGTCATCGCCCAATAAGCACGTTGCACTCCTGAAGGTGAAACTACGATCGACAAGTGGCCTAGGAGAACGACGGCTTGCGCCCCGGTAGCTATTATTGGCCAACACCGGTTGGCTTTCAGCATCACCAATGCAAAAGTAACAAATAATACACCATCCAAAACTAAATGCGCATGATCTAAATTCGAAAAGTTCATCTTCCCATAGAACGCATGATAAGTCTGATCTGTAATGATCCATGTCGAAATAACCGCAGATAGGATTTTTTCCGGTGCACCTCCGATGCCCGCAGCAGCCAAAGACAAAAATATAAATAAAACAGCTGCTACGAACACGGAGACCACCAGTGGTTAATTCTGTGAACACTTATGGGACAAAGGCCTTACGACGCTTGTTCCATGACTTCGGCGAACGCCGTTGCTTGGTTCGGAGGGCATTCTTCGATCATCGCTTTATCGCGCTGGATGGATTTAAGGCCTGCATGCACCCTAGCAAGTTCTCCGCCTGCCGTTAGCAGGGCCTGTTGCGACTTATGCAGCCGCAGAAGGGTGGTATGGCCTTCGAATGGATCACTGTTAGTTTCGCGGCGAGCGGTAATCATAGTCGTTAAGAGCGCAGTTTGACCCAATAGAGCTTCGTCCAGCTTCGCTTCTGCGTCCTGTATTTCGCGGGCAATACGCAAGCGAGCAACGGAAATAGACATCGACATGAGGCAGTTCCAATCAATAGGTCGGCTAATTAGCCAACGTTCAAGTGATCGAAATGTCGAGGGGTTATCACGATAATAACTCCGAAATTTCAGAGTACATCGCTAATCCGGCTAATCCCAAAAAGACCAAGGTTAATGCGACAACGAGCATCGCAACAACCCTCAATGTCCTTCCGAACCGACCCTCGAACACTTCTGGTACGACCCGATAATCGGCTTCGACATTCTCTTCATATCCCGACCTGTTCGGTTCTGGATGTTTAGCCAATGTGTAAGCTGACGGATCGTCCTGCTCATCGTTATTCAAGGGAAGCGCCGATTTTTCGACATCCGCTGGTTCGTATACGGTTCTCTCGTATACCCGTTTGGCATCACGGTAAGCGGTAGCCAGAACGCTACGCGTATGCGTTTCGAACTTACGCTTCGCCAGATTGATGCGCTGATCGACGGTGTGGTGTGAGATGTCGAGACGCCGAGCAATCTGTTTGGATGTCATATGTTCAAGTAAGAGATCGAGAACCTCTTTTTGCTTCGTAGTCAGCGACTGATAGGCGCCCGAGATTTTCTGTTCAGTTTTTAACATATGTTATAACATACATAGGCGTTCTGCACGTGGATCCCCCTGCGTTCAAAGGCTCGATTCTATTCAATTGCGCTGAAGAACGGAACATCCAATTTGGTGGTTTCTCTGGAGCATGGATGGTTCAAGATCGCGATTTCTGGAACGCCTCCACTTCGCAAAGCAATTTCTCGTTAGGGGCGTAGTCCGCGCGCCCTTATTGTCCGATGTAACTAATTCTTACATTTCTTGTCTAACCTGCAACTACCTACCGCGGCTTTAGCATCGGTCCAAGATACCCCCCAGTCCAGCTCCCCTCAACCTTTGCGACCTTCTCCGGCGTCCCCTCCGCAACGATCTCGCCACCCCGAACACCGCCGCCCGGCCCTAAATCCAGCACCCAATCCGCCGTCTTGATCACGTCGAGATTGTGCTCGATCACCACGACCGAATTGCCCTGCTCCACCAGGCGGTGCAGCACTTCGAGCAGTTTGCGGACATCCTCGAAATGCAGGCCGGTGGTCGGTTCGTCGAGGATATACAGCGTCTGGCCGGTGCTGCGTTTGGAGAGTTCCTTGGCGAGTTTCACGCGCTGCGCCTCACCGCCCGATAGCGTCGTCGCCTGCTGGCCGACCTTGACGTAGCCCAACCCGACCTCGTTCAGCATCGCCATCTTGCCCTGGATGCTCGGCACCGCCTTGAAGAAGCTTTCCGCGTCCTCCACCGTCATGTCCAGCACATCGGCGATGGAGTGCCCCTTGTGGCGAACCTCCAGCGTTTCGCGGTTGTAACGACGCCCGTCGCATGCCTCGCACGTGACATAGACGTCGGGCAGGAAGTGCATCTCGATCTTGATGAGGCCGTCGCCCTGGCACGCCTCGCACCGGCCGCCTTTCACGTTGAAGCTGAACCGGCCGGGTTTGTATCCGCGGGCCTGGCTTTCCGGCAATCCGGCGAACCAGTCGCGGATCTGGGTAAAGGCGCCGGTATAGGTCGCGGGGTTGCTGCGCGGGGTGCGGCCGATGGGGGACTGGTCGATCTCGATCACCTTGTCGCAATGGTCGAGGCCGGTCACTTTATCGTGCGCGCCCGCGATCACGCGCGCGCCGTTCAGCGTGCGGGCGGCGGCGGCGTAGAGCGTGTCGATGGTGAAGCTGGACTTGCCCGACCCCGACACGCCGGTGACGCAGGTAAAGGTGCCCAGCGGGATGGAGGCGGTGACGTTGGCGAGGTTGTTCGCCCGCGCGCCGTGGACTGTCAGTTTCTTGCCATTGCCCTTGCGCCGCGTGGTCGGCACCGCGATCTCCCGCCGTCCGGTCAGGTAGTCGGCAGTGAGCGATTTCTTCGATTTGAGCACCTGTTTCAGCGTGCCCTGCGCCACGATCTCGCCCCCGCGCACGCCCGCGCCGGGGCCGATATCGACCACGTAATCCGCCTGGCGAATGGCATCCTCGTCATGCTCGACCACGATCACCGTGTTGCCGAGATCGCGCAGGCGTTTCAGCGTTTCGAGCAGGCGATCGTTGTCGCGCTGGTGCAGGCCGATGCTGGGTTCGTCGAGCACATACAGCACGCCCGACAGCCCGCTGCCGATCTGGCTGGCGAGGCGGATGCGCTGGCTCTCCCCGCCGGACAGCGTGCCCGACGTCCGGTCGAGATTGAGGTAGTCGAGCCCGACATTGTCGAGGAAGCCCAGCCGCTCGTTGATCTCCTTGAGGATGGCCTTGGCGATCTGGCTTTGCGTCGGATTGAGCTTGTCGTCGAGGC
>JBASBA010000280.1:0-1733 GCA_049650885.1 Alteraurantiacibacter sp.
TGGCGCCTCGTCATATTCGGTGTGCCGCTGGGTTGGCTGTTTGGCTCTCTTGCCGGTTATTACGTTGCAGGCCTGGTCTGGCCTGTCGCGATTCTGTTTGCGGGTATTCTGGTGGTCACCGGACCCACGGTGGTTATCCCGCTGCTGCGCCAGAGCGCCATTCAACAGCGGCCAGCGGCGCTGCTCAGATGGGAAGCCATCGTAAACGATCCGTTCGGCGCACTGTGCGCTGTGATCGCGTATGAGTATTTCCGCAGCACCGCCGCGACAGGTGGGACGGCGTATGAGGTGGTGCCCGAAATCGCCATCGCCGCGGGTATTTCCGGCCTCATCGGATTTGCTGCCGCCTGGATTATCGCGTGGAGCTTTCCACGCGGCTTCGTGCCCGAATTCCTAAAGGTTCCGGTATTGCTGGTCGTGGTGGTGGGTACATTCGTGATCTGCAACAAGATCGAGCATGAGGCAGGCCTTCTGGCCGTGACAGTGATGGGCATCGCACTTGCCAACATGCATGTGTCCAGCCTGCGCAGCATTCACCCGTTCAAGCAGAACATTGCCGTGCTGCTTGTGTCAGGCATCTTTATCCTGCTATCGGCCAGTCTGGATCTGGAGCAATTGCGACAGTTCGAATGGCAATTTGGCGCCTTCCTGCTGGCCCTGCTGTTCGTGGTTCGTCCGGCGACGGTTCTGCTCAGCCTGCTGTTTTCCGATGTACCGTGGAACGAGCGATTATTCCTCGCCTGGATCGCGCCGCGTGGCATCGTGCTAGTGGCGATTTGCGGCCTTTTCGCACTTCGCCTCGAAGATCTGGGATATGCCGATGGTACGATTCTGATCGGACTCAGCTTCGCAGTGGTGGTCACGACGATCATCGCCCATGGTTTTACCATCAACCTGGTCGCCAAACTGCTGAAGGTGAAAGGCGCAAGCCAGCCAGGTATCGTGATTGTTGGTGCAACAGATTGGACGATCGCTCTTGCGCGGCAAATGCATGACCTTGGCACGCCCATCATGCTGGTAGATTCCAGCTGGCAAAAGCTGAAACCGGCGCGCGCTGCCGGCTTGCCAACTTATCACGGTGAAATCCTGAACGAGGCGACCGAGCACAATCTGGACATGACGCCATACCAGGTGCTGATCGCTGCCACTGATAACGAAGCATATAACACGCTGGTGTGTTCGGAATTCGCGCCGGAAATCGGCACGGACAGGGTCTATCAGCTGGGCGAGGGTGGCGATGAGAATGATCACCGGGCCATTCCCGCCAGCATGCGGGGCCGGTCATTGTTCCACTCCGGCTTCGGTGTGGACGATGTGCAGCAGCGCCAGATGGAAGGGTGGGAGTTCCGCCGGACCAAGCTGTCTGAAAAGTTCACCGTGGAAGATGCACGCGAAACCCTGCCAGAGTCCGCCAGTATGCTATTGCTGGTGGAGCCTGACGGAGATCTGCGTTTCTTCACCCACGCCGCTGCCCCAGAGCCAATGGCTGGCGATACGATCATCTCCTATTCGCCGCCCCGCGCCAGCACCGCTGAGGAAAAGGCCGCCAAAAGAACCGGAAAGGGCGGCCAGAAGCCGCAACCTGCATGAGGATGCCGGAAATGAAACCAATTTTCACCATTGCTGCCACAGCATCGATCGCGCTCACCCTGTCCGCATGCGAATTGCGTCAGGATGCAGGCCAGGAGGAGCCTGTATCGACTGAGGGTGAGCAGTCCCTCGATCCTTCGGGC
>JBASBA010000281.1:0-7908 GCA_049650885.1 Alteraurantiacibacter sp.
CTCCGCCATCGGGCCGGAAGGGCGGCCAACTAACCGCTTGTTTCCAGCTATGCAATGCTTTCTTCCAAAAACTGGCTGGTGCCTAACCGGTACCTTGTGCATTTAGGTTAGGAATAGAGCGAATTACGCTCGCCACGCGGGGGAGGGATATGGCAGGCAAGGCGTTGATTCCACGATTTGGCTGGCTGAAATCCTATGGCGGGGCCGGAGTATTGAAGGACGGCATTGCCGGCCTTATCCTCTCCATCCTGCTGGTGCCGCAGGCCATGGCCTATGCCCAGCTGGCCGGACTGCCGCCGCAAGTGGGCCTGTTCGCCGCGATGACGCCGCCATTGCTGTATGCGATATTCGGCACGAGCAATTACGTTTCAGTCGGGCCTGTAGCGTTGGTGTCCCTTATCATTGCCGAGGCCAGTGGCAGTGCGGGCGGCGATGCCATGTCTGTCGTTGCCATTATCGCGATACAGGCAGGATTGATCCTTTTGCTGGTCGGTGCGCTGGGGCTGGGGCGGCTGGTGAATTTTGTCAGCGAACCGGCGCTGTTGGGCTTTACGGCTGCCGCTGCATTCCTGATCGCAGCCAGCCAGCTTCCCACCCTGCTGGGCCTGGATACAGAGCGTGCAGGCAATCTGCCCGCTGCACTGGGCTCGCTGTGGCAGGCGCTGCCGGAAACCAGCATTCCAACGGCCCTGATCGGCGGTGCAGCCCTGATCGCGCTGCTGGTGCTCAATCGTATTGCCGCGCCGGTGCTGTGGAAACTCGGTGTGTTTCCGCCCTGGCGTCAGGCACTGGCAAAGTCACTGCCGTTGCTGGTGATTGTGGGCGCAGCGCTGGTTGCTGCAAGCTATGGCAATGCGGTGTCCACGGTGCAGGCGATAAAGCCGGGGCTGCCGTCCCTACCGACGATCGGCACGCCTGATCTCTGGCTGTCCCTGGCCCCATCGGGCCTGGCGGTTGCGATCATCGTTTTCGTGACTGCCACCGCCGTCGCCAAATCCCTGGCCGGGACGGATCGCAGTGATCTGGACACCAGCAAGGAAGCCGTGGCGCTGGGCGCAGGCAATATCGTCGCTGCCCTGACGGGCGGTTATGCCGTAGGTGCCAGCCTCAGCCGGTCTGCCCTGGTGGAGGAAAGCGGCGCGCGTTCGCCAATCGCGTCTGTCGTGGCGGCTGTCGTGGTGCTGGCAACGATGCTGTTCCTCGCACCGTTGCTTGCCTACTTGCCGCGCACCGCGCTGGCCGCGCTGGTTATCAGTGCTGTGTTCGGCCTTATCAAGATTGGCGAGATCAAGGCGATCTGGCGACATGACAGGCTGGAAGGCTATATCGTTGCGGTTGCCTTTATCGCCACGCTGGTGCTGGGCGTTCGGCTTGGGCTGGCCGTGGGTGCAGGCATCAGCATCGCCCATTTCCTGTGGTTTTCCTCGGTTCCGCGGGTCACACGGATCGGTAGCGATGTTGGCGGTGCATCCTTTCGTTCTGTGGAACGGGACGATGTGGAGATCATCACATTGCCCGTGCTGGGCATTCGCATCGATCGCTCGATCTATTTTGGCAATGCGGAGTTCGTGGAAGAGAAGATTTTCGAGCTGATAGGGCGACACGATAGCGAGGATGTCGAATGCATCGTCCTGGACATGCGATCGGTGAACGGGGTGGATGCCAGCGGTGTCGCCATGTTGCGTCGGCTTGCAGAGCGCCTTGAGCGAGCCGAAATGCTGGTTCATTTTGCAGAGACGCACGCCCCTGTTCTGGAGAAACTGAAAGTGCTGGACCCGGCCGTGTGCAAATATCACCGGACAGTGGCGGATGCGGTAAGTTCCTGCGGGGTGGATCTAGACAAGGTCAAGGGTGGCCAAACCGGGGTCTGGCCGCGCTGATTGGCCGAAAATTCAGTGCGACGCGGGGCGGCAACAGCTTGTTACGCCGCCACAATCTTTTCATCCGTCACCCCCACGGTAAGCTTTCTGTAAACAGCTTCGCCCTATGGCCCTGGTTTCATGCAGAAGGGTCTTTACGATGGCGACAGGGCTGGTTGATCGCAGCGATACAAACGAGGTGCGCGCCAAAGTGCGCGCCAAAACCGGCGGGTCCATTGATTTGCAGGTTCTCGACATGTCAGCTGGCGGTTGCATGGTGGATTTTCACGGCTCCGCTGCGCGTCCGGGCGAGCGGGTGCTGGTGACGCTGCCGGGGCTGTCTGCTCTTCCTGCCGAGCTTGTATGGATCGAGGACGGGCGTGCGGGCATCGCTTTTGAGGCACCATTGCACGAAACCGTACTGAGCCGTCTCAAGGCGCTAATGGGGCAGTAGGCTCACTTCTTCTTTCCAACCCGAACGTATCTCACACTGCAAGCTCTTGCTTATCATGAGCCCTTCTGAACGGATTTGGCGGTGGTTCCTTCTGCCATATCATTCTGAACGCTTTGCGGCAGGCGCTTGGCAAAATGCGCAAGCATGGTGATGCACACCACGACGCCGGTCAGACAGAACGCGGTAAAGACATAGCCTTCCCTTGCGCCGCTCTCGCCTTGCAGGAAGCCTGCAGTCGAACCGATCATGGGCGCGGCTACCGCGCCGAACTTTGCCATGAAGCTGGCCCACCCACCGCCGAAGCTGCGCACGGCGCTGGGGTAATAGATGCTGGTGATGGAGATCACGGCCGCATGGCCCGCGCCCACGAAGATCGCACCGATCAGCAGAACGGCGGCCAGTTGCGTTCCGCCGGCAACATATCCAAAACCCACCAGCAGCACGATGGGAATGCCGATCAACGGTGCAATCGCGATCCAACCGGGGCCGCGCTTCTCCGTCAGCGCCAGCAGTAGCACCCCGGCAATTGCCCCCACCATGCCGCTGGCCGCAGAAAGCCATGCTGCATCGGTGCGTTCGATGCCGAGGTTTTCCATGAAGATCACGCCGTATGCATTCTTAAGATAAATCGCGATGCTGGAGAAGAAATAGGCGCCCCAGATCAGCGGCGTGACAATGCACAAAGCGCCGACAAACAGTTCCTTGAATTTCAGCAACGGATTTTCGCTGCGGGTGGTCTGCCGCTCGTCGGAGAGCGTGTAGGCGGTGTATCCGGACAGGTCCGCCTTGGGATCGAAGCGGGTGAGAGTGGATTCAATCCGCTCTGGTGCTTTACCCTTCGCCGTCATCCAGCGTGCGCTTTCCGGCAGGGTCAGCAGCAGGATCAGGGAGAATACCCCGGTCATCGCACCGCAGACCCAGAAGATGCCCTGCCAGCCCAGAACAGGTGCGGTCCAGTTGGCAATGGGCGCTGCGGAGGAGGCACCAAAGCTGAAACCCAGCATGATGATGGTGACAGAAGTTGATCGCATGGCCTTGGGCATGCTTTCGATGCTGAGCGCCCAGACAGGTGCCAGCAATCCGCCAATGGCAAGGCCGGAGACAAAGCGCAAAGCGATCAGCATATCGGGCGAGGTGGCAAATCCTACCAATGTGGTGAGGATGGCGCTGCCGATGGTGCAGACGATAATGACGGGACGCCTGCCAAATACGTCACCCAGATAGGCACCGAACAAGGAGCCGACCATCTGGCCCAGAAATGCCGCCGACGTGATAATGCCGGTAGTGTAATCATCGATGCCCCATTCATCGCGAATATAGGGCAAGGCGTAAGGCAGGGCCGTAAAGTCCTGACCGTCAAAAAAGGTGACGAAGCTGCACAGCATCAGCAAATATGCATGATAGCGGTTGAACCCGCGACCTTGCAGGAACTTTGCGACGTCCATCGTGCCTGATCCCGCATTCTCTGGGGATGTCGCCATGCTGTCGGCCCTCTCTCTTATTGATTATGTCCGAAGTAGCCTAATCGCCAGTTGAGGCCAGCGCCAGCCTAAACCTTGAAGATCGCGTCAGGCATCTTCGTTGACCCATCCCCACTCGCGCAACTGCTCGTCAAGCGCGTCAGCCTGCGGGGCGGCCGGGGCCGTTTCCAGATCAGCCGAATCCGCTAGCCGATAGCCGCCTTCGAGCGCGGTTTGAACGAGGGCAGCGCAATTGGCGATCGCCAGCTTGTTGCGCAGGCGTGACACATGAACCTCCACACTGTTCGTATCGGGTTCGTGGTTTAGCCGCCATACATCGCTGATCAGTTGCCGCCGTGTCACCCGTAATCCCGGCGTATCGGCCAGCCGCCAGATCAGGCTGAATTCGCGTGGATGCAGGCCCAGCCAGCGGGCACCCTTGCGGGCATCGCGGTGGAACAGGTCCAGCGTCAGCGGGCCGACATCGCGCCAGCGTGGCAACATGCTGAACATCTCGGCCACACGTGCACTGCGCGCCTCCAGTTCATGCAAACCGGTGTCTGCCGACAGTACCTCGGCACAGCCGGTCGACAACAGGCGCGCCCGCTCTGCCGGGTCCTCGACACCCAGCATGACCAGCCGCCATGCCGGACGATCGGCATCGGCCAGGGCATGCCGACCCGCTGCATCCAGAAGGCGCGTATCGCAGATCAGGACATGGCGGCATTCCGCGCGGCAACCGTGCTTGCCATTGCACAATGACCAGCCGTGTTTTCGCAAGTCCCAGTACGAAGGAGGAAGCCTTTTATCTGCAATCCATCCGAAACAGGCCATCAACGCTCCCCCAAACCACGCCGAAAGAGCAACGCAGAAGCATCCCCGCCTGATTGCAATTCATTCACATCACTTGCCGGGCGTCTCCATCCCCATGTCCTGGAAATAGCGTTTGATGTTGCGCGCTGCCTGCCGAAGCCGCTGCTCGTTCTCCACCATAGCGATACGGACGTAGCCTTCGCCATCCTCGCCATAGCCAACACCCGGTGCCACCGCGACTTCCGCCGTGGTGAGCAATTGTTTGGAAAATTCCAGGCTGCCCATGTTCTTCAGTGGTTCAGGCAGCGGAGCCCATGCAAACATGCTGGCGGGCGGGGCAGGAATTTCCCACCCGGCGCGCCCGAAGGATTCCACCATCACATCGCGGCGCTTGTGATAAAGCTTGCGATTGGTCTCGACGATATCCTGCGGGCCATTAAGGGCGGCACAGGCGGCGGCCTGAATGGGCGTGAAAGCGCCATAATCGATATAGCTTTTCACCCGCGATAGGGCGGCAATCAGCGTGGGGTTGCCCACGGCAAATCCCATGCGCCAACCCGCCATCGAATAAGTCTTGGAGAGGCTGGTGAACTCCACCGCCACATCCTTTGCGCCCTTGGCCTGCAGGATCGAAGGCGTTGGCTTGCCGTCGTAATAAAGCTCAGAATAGGCAAGATCGGATAGCAGCCAGACCTTGTGGAACTTCGCCCAGTCCACCAACTGCTCATAAAACGCCAGGTCCACCACTTCGGCGGTGGGATTGCTGGGATAATTCACCACCAGGATGGTGGGGCGCGGAACGGTGAAATTCATCGCCGCTTCCAGCTCTTCCCAATACCGCGCATCGGGCGTTGTCGGCACGCTGCGGATAGAGGCACCGGCAAGGATGAACCCGAAGGTGTGGATCGGATAGGAAGGGTTGGGCGCCAGGATCGTGTCGCCCGGAGCGGTGATGGCCGTAGCGAGGCTGGCCAGACCTTCCTTTGAACCCAGGGTCACGACAACCTCGGTCTCGGGATTGATCTCTACGCCGAACCTGTTCTGATAATAATTGGCCTGTGCCTTGCGCAGGCCGGGAATACCCTTCGACTGCGAATAGCCATGCGCGTCTGCATTTTGCGCAACCTCGCACAGCTTGTCTATCACATGCTGCGGCGGGGGCAGATCGGGATTGCCCATGCCCAGATCAATGATGTCGCGGCCCTCCGCACGCGCGGCCGCTCGCATCGCATTAACTTCGGCGATTACGTAGGGCGGCAGTCGCTTGATGCGGTAGAATTGCTGGTCCATCGATTCCTTCTTCTGGATATGGCCTGTTGGAGATATCGGCCTATCTGGCCCAAAGCAGAGCGAAGCGCAACGAGGCTGCCCATTCTGTGCGAAAATCCCATATTTGGCGAATGTTCTGCAAGAAGGACTGCCAATTGCCACAATCTTGCCTATAAGGGGTGTCGCCATGGCGAATGATACCAAGAGCGGCCAGGATGCCGCAGACATCTTTACCGAAATGCTCCGCATACAGGGCGAGGCCGCGCGCCAGATGATGCAGACGGTCTCGCCGCAAGGTGCCAGTTCCCTGCCGGACGAGAACGCGGTGGACGCGATGGGTAGGGCGATGATGCAGTTCCAGAAAACCTGGCTGCAATTCTGTCTGCCAAAGGAGGAGCAGGCTGCACCCTTGCTGACCGATCCGGCAAGCTGGATGGATGCCATGCAGAATTGGTCTTCCGCCAATCCATTGCTGGATGCAGAAGCGCAGCAGAAATTATGGTCCGACGGGGTGCAATTGTGGCAGGATGTGCTGGCGCAATACACTGATCCGGCTGGCGATAGCGCGGCGCAGTTACCTTTCAAGGATCGCCGCTTCGCCGATCCTGCCTGGAGAGAGCAGCCGGTATTTGCGTTGATTCATCAGACCTATCTGCTGTTCGCAGAGCGACTGAACGAGAGCGTTGATACTGCCCAAGGGCTCTCGGACGATGACCGCGAGAACCTGCGGTTTGCATCGAAGGGCGTGCTGGACGCCATGAGTCCGGCAAACTATCCCATGATGAACCCGGTGGTGCTGGAACGCACGATGGAAACGAGGGGCGAGAACCTTGTTCGCGGAATGGAGCGGCTGTCTCACGATCTGGAGAAGGGGCAGCTTACCCATACCGATACCAGCAAGTTCAAACTGGGAGAGAACATTGCCGACACGCCCGGCAAGGTGATCTACGAAACCGATCTGTTCCAACTGATCCATTACACGCCCACCACGAAGCAGGTGATGGAAACCCCGCTGTTGATCTTCCCGCCATGGATCAACCGCTTTTACATCCTCGATCTCAACGCCAAGAAGAGCTTCGTGCGCTGGGCGGTAGCGCAGGGTATTTCCGTGCTGCTGGTAAGCTGGCGCTCTGCCGACGAGAGCATGGCCGACATTGAGTGGGACGACTACATCCGCGCCCAGATAGAGGCAATCGATGTTGTTCGTGACAGGCTGAAAGTACCGAGCGTAAACACCATCGGCTATTGTGTCGCGGGCACCACACTGGCCGCCACGCTATCCATTCTCGCCAAGCGCGGGGAGGGGGACAAGGTCAAGAGCGCCACCTTCTTCACAGCGCAGGTGGATTTTGAACATGCTGGCGAGCTGAAGCTGTTTATCGACGAGGGGAAACTGCAATTCATCCGCCAGGCCAGTAAGGGTGGCTATCTTGACGGGCGTTACCTCGCGGCGACTTTCAACATGCTGCGCGGCAGCGATCTGATCTGGAATTACGTGGTCAACCACTACCTTTTGGGAGAGGATTATCCGGCGTTCGACCTGTTGTACTGGAACGGCGATGTCACGAACCTTCCGGCAAAGTGGCACGCCGCATATCTGCGTGATCTGTATCGCGACAATCTGCTGGTAGAGCCTGATGCCCTCAGCGCAGACGGCACTCCTATTGATCTCAGCCGGATAGCGATACCAACATATATCCAGGCTGGACGCGAGGACCATATCGCGCCTGCTGAAAGCGTGTTTCAGGCACTCGATCATTTCGGTGGTCCCAACCGTTTCGTTCTGGCGGGCAGCGGCCATGTTGCCGGCGTGGTCAATCCACCAGATGCAAACAAATACCAGCACTGGACCAATGACGGGGAATACGCCTCGCTCGACGAGTTTGTAGATGGCGCGACGGAGCATCCCGGAAGCTGGTGGCCGGACTGGCTGGCATGGCTGGAGGCGCTGGACGACAAGCGCGTTGACGCAAGTGGCCGAAGGACGCCGGGCGGCAAGGCGAACAAGGCGATCGAAGACGCTCCCGGTCGCTACGTCATGATGCGGTAGGCG
>JBASBA010000282.1:0-3379 GCA_049650885.1 Alteraurantiacibacter sp.
CCATGTGGCACTGCGGCTGAGCGGTTATGACGTGATGAAGGCTCGGCTTGATAGGCGTGGCGCGGATTATCAGGAGAATCTGGTGGATGCGATCGGCCTGCGGCAGATCTTTACAGCGGACCCAAACAACGTGTTGCTGGAACTGAACTTTTTCGGCGAATAGTTACCGCGCACCATGCCAGGGCGAGGCGGAACCGTTTCCATGCGGATGTGGCGAGACCGTTTCTGGCCCCGCCACATCAATCATGAATTTTCAGTTTTCGATCAGATCAGGCAGGCTGCAGCAGACCCAGCATCTTGGCCACCGCTTCCGGTTCCTTGCTCGGCGTTGAACCGAAGGAGAATGCGGAGCCCGATCCGCGCGGCTCCACGCCCACATGCGGATCGACACCGTGACCGACTGCCCAGATGGCTGCCTGCGTCCGGTTCTGGACTGACAGCTTGCGCAGGATCGCCTTTACATGAACCTTCACAGTCGCCTCGCTGATATCGAGGCGATACGCGATCACCTTGTTGGGGTATCCCATGATAAGGCAACGCAGGGTCTCGATTTCCCTCTCTGAGAGAGAGCGGAAGGTTTCCGAGGTGTCCGGTCCGGATTTTGCCAGAACCTTGCCGAAGTCCGGCAAGTGCTTGACGAGTGCGCCCGGCAGAACCTTCTCGCCCAGCGCAACAAGGCGAAGCGATTCCAGGAAAGGCTGATAATCGATCTCCTTGATGATGTAGCCATCCGCGCCAGCACGAAAGACACCGACCATCGTTTCAAAATCGAATACTTCTGCCAGCAACACGATACGTGTGTCAGGTTCCTGTTTCCTGAGCGCGACGATATCGCTTTCGATATCGTCGGTGGCGCTGATATCTATCAGCAGCAGTTCATTTGCCGAGCTTGTCCAGTCTTCGGCCGATGTTTCAAGCAGTGCATGACAACTCGGAAAGGTTCTCCGCAAAGAGAATCCCTCGTCGCTAAGTATGCGTTTTAACCCCTCTTGCGACAACGAATTGACGCAAACTAAAGATGCGCAGATTTCTTGGCCGATCATGCGATTAACCCCCCTGTTTAAGTTTTCTAAATTTCAGTAATCAGAAACTTCGTAATAAACGACCACATTAATTCAAACGCTTTTGTATTTGAAAGATGCGACCAGTTGCCCACATGGTCCCGTTTAATAGGAGAACATTACGCCTGAGGTACGTAGAAGTCGAGTCTTTGGAGATCGAGCAATCTATTGATCGCAGTGCATCTTGACTTGCAGATCACAGTAGGGCCCACGGTGTTAACAAAAAGCATTAACCATCTCTTAGTTACGGTAATTCCTTGCGTAATTTCCTGAATATTCAATGGAGCTGGAAACCCATGGTCGGTCCGCAAGTGGCAGGGGGTGGTGCTGAAGCGTGCCTAAAATGCGACAAAATGTGCTTTTGCGACACCGTGAAATAGTTGCGTCCATTTCCGTGTGAAAAAACTGCAAAAAATTCATGGTGTGCAGTGCAACAAAGTTAAAGCGCAGCGTAACTTATTGCTCACGCTCGAGTTTCGCGGCAATAGAATCATTGGGCTTTCTCTTCATGGCGGTCACGGCACCATAAAAAGCGATTCTCTTTTCTTCATTGTTTCGAGGCATCCGTCGACGAAGATCGCACGCTCCGAAAGCTTGTTATGTCGCAAGTTTAACGCGGTGCGCCGCCCGCAATCGTAGTGCGATACATCTCACGCCGAAAGCCGTCGTAATCATTTGGCCCAAGGTGCATCGTCGCGGCATTATCCCACATGCACACTGTTCCCGGCCGCCAGCGCAGCCGGCAGGTGAAGGCGTGCTGCGTGGTGTGCTGAACCAGGTATTCGATGATCGGCTTTGCCTCATGCGTGGACATGCCCTCGATCCCCGAGGCGTATGTATCGCATATATACAATGCCTCCTCGCCTGTGGCCGGATGCTTGCGCACCAGCGGGTGGAAACTGCCCTTCTGGCCCTGCTCATGCTTGGCCGGATCGCCGAAGCTGATCGCACCGCCCTCGCGCAGCTTGTTCTGCGTCGCGTAATTGTTCGCAGCGCTCATGTGCACGCGCATCGGGCGCAGCATGTTGCGGTAGGTTTCGGACAGATGTTTGAAGGCGAGCGCGGTGTTCGTCCAGGTGGTGTCCCCGCCATAGGGTGGCCCTTCGATCTGGCGCAAGGTGGTGATGCTGGGCGGCTCGGGAAGGAACGGGCTGTCTGTATGCCAGCCGCCGCCAAACAGGCTTGGCGTAACCTCGTCGGCTTCTTTGATGATGGGATGAACATCGCGATGCCCTTCCACTCCTTGGGTATAGGCATCCACAGCAAAGGGTCCGAGGCGGTGCGAGAATTCCTCGTGCTCTGCATGGTCAAGATGCTGATCGCGCAGGAACACCATCTTGTGCTTCCACAGCGCCTGCTTCAGGCTTTCGATACCTTCGTCGCTGAGATCGGGCAGGCGCACCCCCTTGACTTGCGCGCCCATCGCAGCGCCCAGCGGCTCGCAAACGAAATGCTCCGACTGGAATGCATGGTTATCGAAATCGCCGCACGGGGCGACGCGCACTTGCCACATAAACGCTCTCCGTTGTCGTAACCTCAGCCTAGCCCAGCGAGATCACCGTCTTGCCGAAGCTGTCCGGTCCCCAGCCATGGGCATAGGCCTTGTCAGCCTCCTCGAAGGAGAAGGACTTGCCGACGGGGAACGTCAGATGATGCTTGTCGACGAAGGCATTCAGATCGGCGGCCATCGCGGCAGAGCCGACAAAGATTCCGCGGATGGAGGAGCCGGTGAACATCAATCCGCGCGGTTCAGGCGGGCTGCCATCGGCCAGTACACCGATCAGGGCAATTTCGGCCAGCGGTGCGCAGGCATTCATGCTCTGCTCCAGCGTGCCGGTGCCGCCAACTTCCACGATCTTGTCAGCACCGCCGAACTGTTCCTTCACGTATGCGCCCCAATCGGGCGTATGCTTGTAATTGATGACGTGATCCGCGCCCAGCGCCTTCACCTGCTCCAGCTTTTCGTCGGAGGAGCTGGTCGCGATTACCTCGGCACCAGCAGCTTTGGCCAGCTTCAACGCAATCAGCGAAACGCCGCCGGTGCCCAGCACGAGAACCTTTTGCCCGGCCTGGAGAGGATTGCCGCCTTCGAACAGCGCATTCCACGCGGTTACGCCGGCGCACGGCAGGCAAGCGGCCTGCTCAAGCTCCAGACTGCGCGCGATGGGGACAACCCCGTGCTCGTTCAGTACGACCTTTTCCGCCAGCATTCCCGGAGCCTTCCCATCGCCCAGCGCCGGCACAAACTTTGGCGGTCCCTGAAGCCAGCCCTGGAAGAACGTGGACTGCACTTCGTCACCGACGCGCAGGGCAGTTAC